>JAEYNG010000275.1 GCA_023412695.1 Planctomycetota bacterium
TTGCCAGGGCGGGCGGCGAATCATGGTTGAAAGAGTGTTCAGAACTGATCGAGGTCCAGAAGGGCCAGGACCGTGCCGCGCTGCGCGCCGAGCGTCATGAACCCACCCGAAGGGTCGGCGTTCCCGAAGCCCAGGCCGTTGTCGATGTGCCGCATCGACGCGACCACCGGGACGTCCGAGACGATCTCGATCGAGAAGAACTGGCGTCCGCCCGTCGCCTGGGCGAGCACCTGCGCGTTCTGATCCAGGTCCACGTCCAGCCGCTCGCCGCCCGCGATCACGAAGTCGAGCTCCAGCACGAAGCTGTCGGTGTAATACAGCCGGAACGTCACGGCCGCGTCCGTCGCGTTCACGCCGAACACATTGAAGTTGGGGTTGAACACGCTAAGCCGCTCGAACAGGTCGTCGCCCGCGCGGCCGGTGTCCATGAACCCTTCCGCAAAGTCGTGGTTCGTCGCCGCGGTCTGCGCAAACGGCGGTGCCAGCGTGTCGCCGAACTCGGTGTGGGAGATCGACGCGTAAATGTCCGTCGAGCCCGAGCTGTACCGGATCGTGTACGTCTTCCCGTCGAGCTGCGGGATCGTCGACGTGTCGAACGTCGCACGGTCCCGCGGCTGCAGGATGAGCGAGCCCGGCGAGATCTGGAACTCCGGCGATCCGTCGTCGAACGTGAATGTCAGCGAGATAATCGCCGCGGTGTTCGTCGGGTTCACGAAGCTCAGCTGCTCCGAGATGCCGTCGTCCATGTTGCCGCCGGGCAGGATGCCGCGGGCGTAGCCGTCGCCGGTGATGCCCAGTCCCGTGGAGCCGCCCTTGTCGGCGCTGTTGTCGAAGTGCGTCACCGCGGCGACGATCGGTTCATCGCACGTGATGATCACCGACATGTTCCCGTCGGGCAAAGCAGGGATGTCCGCGATCGACAGACCGCCGCGTCGGAACGCCTCCGCGTTCCGGGTGATCGTGACCGGGTTGCCCGTCTCGAAGAAGAACTGGATCGAGACCATCGTGTCCTCGTCGGTGGTGTTCTGCCACACGACGAAGTCGAAGATGTCCTCGCCCTTGCGCACGTCCGGCAGCACCCAACGTGTCGCGGCCTCGCTCGCGAACACCTCGCCGGTCGCCGTGCCGAAGTCGTAGTGGCTCAGGTTCACCGACAGCGGGCCGGTCGACCAGATCTCGATGCCGTACGGCACGTTCCGGTCAACCAGGTCCTCGCTCGTGTCCGCCGAGCGCGACACCGTGAAGCCGCGCCGGGAGTTCGCCGGGACCGAGGCCGTCTTGACGACCTTGTCACGGAACCAGAACTGCGGGTCCGTGTCGTTCGGGTCGCTGGTGCGCGCCGGCTGGTTTTGGCGAGTCTCGGCCCGCACGATCGCCTGGTAGTACACCGTCGTGCCGCCGGGGTTCCCCATCGGCACGAACTCGGTGATCGAGCCGCTGGCGAAGCCCTCGGGGTAGTAGTAGCGGTGCGTGTAGAACGCCGCGACATTCGCCGGCTTGATCACCTCGACGTCGGTGATGACCAGCAGTTCGTCCTCCTGGATACCGTCGCCGGAGTTGAAGCCGTCGTTGACCGGCAGCTCGTTGTAGGGCGAGGTCTGGGCCGAGGTCATCATGTCATTGATTTCCTGCAGCACCATCCACGAGCGCCCGGTCGTCCCGCCGACGATCTTCCCGAACACCGTGAACCCCTGGTCCACCGTGTCGAGGAACGTGTTGTTGGCAAGGTTAAAGAAGAACTGGCTCGTCGCCGAGTTCACCTGGCCCCCGACGCGCGCCATCGCGATCGTCCCCTCGAGATTCGATTGATTGAACTCGTTGGTGATCGGCGGGTGCGTCGGGATCTCCGCGAACCCTGTGCCCGACGGCGCGATCCGGGCAAGCCCGCCCTGCACCACGAAGTCATCATCGAGCCGGTGGAAGAACGTGCGGTCGTAGTCGCCGCGGCGTACGTACCCCAGGAAGTTCTGGACCGTGATCGGCGCGGCGTTGTCGAACAACTCGATGTCGATGTCGCCCATCGTCGTCTCGAACCGCACGACCGTGTTGTTCACGTTCTGCAGGTCCGTGATCAGCGGCAGCGGCGCCGAGTCTAGCAGCCGGCGCGACTCCAAGGCCTCCAGGGCGTGCGTCGCCGGGCCCCCGCGGACGTTTCTCGTCTTGCGCATCAAACGACTCTCCTGCTCTCGAGGTGTCCGGCCGCGCCGGCGCTATGCTCGGCGCCGCGGCCTGCATGTCCGCCCTGCCTTCACCGCCCGGTTCAGCCAGACAATGCGCAGGGAAGGCCCGCTCCCGCCCCGGTTCGTTCGGGTGGAGTCTACCTCGAACCCGATTCGTCCGCCACGCGGACGCGGTTCGGGCATTCACGCCGAGATGTCTGTGGGAAACCCGTTGCTCAGGCCGCGGCTCGCAAGAGCGCTTCCGAGTCCTCGCGGACCATCCGGTCGTACTCGGCAAAGTCGAGCGTCACGAAGGCCTTGGCCATTTCCGGGTCGAACTGCGCCCCGGAGCACCGCTGGATCTCCGCCAGCGTCTCGCCACGGGGCATCGCCGCGCGGTATGACCGGTTCGAGTTCATCGCGTCGAAGGTGTCGGCAAGGGCGATGATCCGGGCAAGCCTCGGGATTGCCTCGCCGGACAGCCCGTATGGATAGCCCTTGCCGTCGTATCGCTCGTGGTGGTGCAGTACGCCCGGAAGCACGTCCGTGAGCAGCCGGATGTCCTTCAGGATCCGGTGGCCGATCTCCGGGTGCTTCTTGATCGCCTCGAACTCCTCGTCCGACAGGCGGCCGTTCTTGGTCAGGACGCCCTCCGGCACGCCGATCTTGCCGACATCGTGCACCAGCCCGGCAATCCGGACCCGGTCGGAGTCCTCCTCGCTCATCCCGATGGCCAGCGCCAGCCGGTGAGATAGGTGTGCAACCCGCCGCGAGTGGCCACAGGTGTACCGGTCCTTCGCATCGATCGATGCTGTAAGGGCTTCCAGCGTCCCCAAGAAAAGGTTCTGCTGGTCGGCATATAGGACCGCGTTGTCCAAAAATGCCCCGACATACCCGCTCGCGGCCTCAATCAGCTGGATGTCGTAGCTGCTGACTTGAGGGTCATCCCCATACTTGTCGCCAGCTAGCAACGCTCCTGCCTGACGGCCGCCGCGCCAAATAGGCTGGAGCAGAATCTGCCCTGAACCAGGGAGAGGCTCTCCGTCCAGTTCCGTCAGGATCAGCGGCACCTGCGGATCATGCCCGTCCGGGACCAGCGTCGCAGCGTCGATCAGGTTCGACTGGCTCACGCTGACATCGCCGCTCGTGAACACACGTCCGGCCACCGCACCTGCCACCCCAGGATCGGGGACGAACGAGGCGGTGATCCACGAGAAGGGCAACGCACCGCGCAGCCGGTCGCACATCCGCTGGATGAACTGCGACGGCTGCGTCAGGTCGTTCATCGACCGGCCAAGCGAGTACAGCAGGTCGATCGTCTCGAAGCAGTCGGTCAGCTGCCGGGTAAACCCTGAAACGGTCTTGCCGTGTTCCTCGAGCTTGTTCAAGTCCGCGGCCATCCACAACAGCGACTCGCGTAGAGCATTCGCCGATGGGGCATCGAACCGAGCCTTGGGGAGCACGCACTTGCGCGTCGCCTGAACGTCCAGATGGGCCGCGCGGCAGGCCGCGAGGAAGAACTCCTCGTTCAGTGCGCGTTCGCCGAATGCCATCGCCACGACAAAGCCGATCCGCTCCTTGCGCCGCTCCTCGGACAGGGGGATCGCCCAGCAGCCGGGGAAGAGCTCGGCCACCGCTGGCGGCTGGCCCGCGGGGAGCTGCCCCCACTGACGCACCGCTTCACGCAGGAGCTTGGTGATCGTGCTCGAGCCGAGCATCAGGCCGAATGGCCCGCGCTCGTTCGGTTCCGAGAGGATGGCCCCGGAGTTATCGCAGCGCCAGGTGGGCAGGCCCATCGATCCGCAGCGCTCCCGCAGCGCCTGCACCGAGATGCTCGGGGCGTTCGAGATCGCGACCGGGACGGTGAGGGCCTGGAGATTCATGCTGCGCGGCATCCCATAATGGGTTTGGACATGGGATCGGGCTTGGTCGCCGGCGTCACCGTCTTGTTGGCCAGCAGCGTGGTCTGCACGAACTCAACGAGGTCGCGGACGCCAAACGGCTTGCCGATGACACGTTTGATGCCCGTCTGCGAGAGCTGCTCGGGCTCGAGAATGTGGCCGCGGGCGGTCAACAGGACCGCTGGCGGGGGCTCCACACCCGCCGCCTTGGCCTCTTCAGCTAGCCGCAGACAGAGCTCCAGCCCACTCATATAGGGCATCTGAAGGTCGGTAATGATCGCGTCGGGGTTGTGCTGGCGGGCGAGGTCGAGAGCCTCCTCGCCATCGCGTGCCTCGTGCACCGTGTACCCCGCCGAGCGAAGCTTTTCAGCGACAACCAGACGGATGTGCGTCTCGTCATCGGCGACGACGATCGTGGCGGCCGGGCCAGTTGTGATCGTTCCAGCGGTCAATGCACCATCTCCCTTCGCGAAGTCACCATCCCGGGTGTCGGGGATGAGGACGTCATCGACAGGTCAAATGGCCGCAATGAGCCGGTACCAGGCCGACCGAAAGTTCTTTGTTCACGGCGCGGCACAAACCGCACGCCCGATGTGATCGGACGTTCCACGAATGTCAGACTTTCGTCGCGGAGTGATTCAGGCTGAGCCCGAGCGCGTCGAGCCGGGCGGAGGCTTCGGGGTCGGCGCCCGCTGAATCTCCTGCTCGTTCTGCTCCAGCTCCTCAGGCGTCACATCGGGCGGCGGCGGCTCCCCGCCACCGAGCGGGATGATCCCCTGCTGGATCAGCAGGAAGACCGCCACCAAAATGATCACGCTGACCGAAACAATCAGCTTGATCTTCTGGGCCTTGTCCAGTTGTCCGCCGCCCCCACCCTTGGACTTGGCTTTGGCCGAAGACGTGGACTTGGACGAGCTC
>JAEYNG010000293.1 GCA_023412695.1 Planctomycetota bacterium
CGCCGTCTCTCGATCCATGCCCGGCACAGAGCGAACCGCGTGCCGGAGATCGGCCGCCCAGGCGCCGTATGGGCGCAGCGACAGCGCGACCACCCCAAGCCCGTCCGCCGCGACTCAGAAGTTGAAGATCGCCTCGAGCACCCGCGGGATCAGGCCCTTCTCGCCGGCCTTCTTCACCTCGCCCTCGTGCTCGATCTTCAGCACGAAGTTCGCAAGCTGGCTCGACTGGATGGTGTTGCTCTTGGTGATGTCCTCGGACCGGCACACCCCCGACAGCACCATCGTCTTAATCTCCTTGCCCGACTGCTGCGAGTCCCGGGCCTCCAGCACCAGCGTCCCGTTCGGCTTCACATCCACCACGACCGCCGAGAGGCGCGTTGTGATCTGATCCTTCCGCTCGAACTCGCCCTCGCCCTTGAACTTGTTTCCCGCGCCCACATCGACCCCGACCGGCAGGCCGCTCGAATCTCCCTCCCGGAGCTGCGCCTCAAGCAGATGCCGGATCGACGGGAACCGCCGCAGCTCCGCCATCAGGTCGTAATCCTTCTTGGTATCGAGCGACTGCTCGAACTTCTCGACGCTTGACCGGTTCACGATCACCTCGACGAGGTCGTGCTTGGCCCACTGCTTCGCCGGCGGCGGCGTCACCGCGAACAGGCTGACCTCATCCATCCGAACCGGCCCGCCGTGCTTCGCCGCCGGCGCATTCTGCGCCGGGGGCTGCGCGGGGGCAGCGGGTGTGCCCGGCTGCGTCGCGGGCGTCTGGTGCGTCGGCGGGGGCGCAGGCTGCTGCGGCCGCCGCTCGAACAGGCTCTGCCCATGCGCGCTCACCGCGCCCAGGAGCCCAAGAACCACCGTCAACCGCTGCAGCACATTGCACTTCATCCGGATCCTCCCGCGAGCGTTCACCGGCTCGCCCTCATTCCCTGTTCCGCGTCGCCGTTTGTCGGGACTTCGTCCCCGCCACCAACCAGCATCACCGCGCGGCCGCGGCCCACGACCCGGGCATGGAACGGCGCATCCGACCCCTCCATCTGAAAGGCGATCACCTCGCCCTCGCGCCCTGACCCCAGCGCCCGCGACCGTGCCTGCACCACCACCGATCCCGACAGGCACTGCACATACACCACGTCCCCACGCTTCACGAGCACCGGCGACTCGAGGTCGTTCCCGTCGAGCGTCGCCCCCTCCTTGATCTTCGCCCGCGCCTGCGAACCGACGACCAGGTCCGCCGACGGCGGCACAAACCCCGGCGCGATCCACCGCCCCTCCACCCGCACATCCCCCTGTCCGATCGTTTCGCGCCGATCGAGCTCGCGCGTCGCGACCAGCACGTCGCGCTTCACCAGCACGTCCGCCGTCAGCCGGTGCTCCGCCACCACGCGATCCCCCGCGAACACCGTCACCCGCAGCGGTACGCGCGACGATGTGCTCGACGCCGCGGGCTGGACCTGCACCACCTGATGCTCGGTGTACGGCGTTGTCAGGACCAGTCTGTCCTTGTCGTCAAACGCGATCTGGATGCCATCGTGCGCCACGCCGTACATCGCGGCCAGCCGCCGCGCAATCGCCGTCCGCAGCGTCGGCGGGCCGCTCACATCGACGACGGCGTACTCCGGCCCGGTCCGTGCGCGAACAACCTTCTTTTCCTGTACCCGCGCCGCGGCTGTGACCGGCGTCTCGATCCGGCACGCCGCGCCACGCAGCGTCAGCCGACCAAAGTTCGCCCCCGCCGCCTGCAACGCCGAACGGACATCCGCCAGCGACACCGCCCGCCGCTCCCATGCGCTTTCCGCCACGACCACCCCCGCGTACGCCGCGGCGTCCGGCCCCTGAATCGTCGCGACCTCCGCGAGCGTCAACGCCGCGTCCGCCGAATCGACCTTCGCCGAAGCGTTCAGCGTGACCGTCGTCTGCGCGCAGACGTCCGCCGCGAAGAGCAGCACGCAAAGCAGAGCAGCCAGTATCCGGAGCATCCGTGTCATGAATCGCCTCGCCTGCTCAAGTCACCTGCGGAGCTGGGCCACCGAACGCAGCACCTCGTCCGCCGCGCGGATCGTGTTCGAGTTCATCTCGAACGCCCGCTGCACGCGGATCATGTTGATCAGCTCGCTCGTCGGATCGACGTTCGAGCTCTCGTAGTACCCCTGCAAAATCGAGCCGAACGAGTCCGTCCCCGGCTCGCCCTCGATCGGCGGGCCGCTCGCGTCGGTGTCGGCGAACAGGTTCTCGCCAAGCGACGACAGGCCCCACGGGTTGACAAAGTTCGCCAGCGTGAGCTGCCCCGCGTTCTCGAACTGCGCCACGCCCGGACGCTTGATGAGGATGTTCCCGTTCGCGTCGATCTGGATGTCCTCGACGTCCCCGTCGATCGTGACGCCGTCGGCCAGCCGCCGCCCCTGATCGGTCGCGAGCACCAGCTCGCCGTCGGAGTTCAGCGTGAGCTGCCCGGCCCGCGTGTACGCGACGCCGTTCGGGCTCAGCCCGTCCTGCACCTCGACCCGAAGGAACCCGTTCCCCTGAATGTAAACGTCGAGCTTGTTCCCCTTCACCGGGTTGCCCGCCGTGAAGTCCTTCTCCGTTCCCGAGACCTTCACACCGAGGCCGACCTGCAGGCCCGTCGGCCGCTGGTCGTCATTGGCGTTGCGCACGCCCGGCTGCGACTGCTCGATGTACAGCAGGTCCTGGAAGTTCGCGCGGCTGGACTTGAAGCCGGCCGTGTTCACGTTCGCCAGGTTGTTCGCGATCACGTCGAGCGCGGTGTTCAGCGCGGTCAGCCCCGACGCCGCGGATTGCAAAGAGATCAGTGCCATGCGTTTCGTTCCCGTTCAGTCATCCGCCCGTTCACGCCACCCGCCCGAGCTGCGAGATCGCTCGACCCGTCAGCTCGTCGTGCATCGACATCATCCGCAGGCTCGCGCTCACCGCGTTCGCGGCGTTCTGCACCGCCATCATCGCGTCGATCGGGTCGACCGCCGACGCCTCGATCGCCTCCTGCACGACAGAGCCGGTCGCCGCCGACTTCGGTGCAATGTCCGACGCCGCTTCAAACCGGTTCGCCCCCGCCTTCCGCAGCACCGAGCGGTCGGCGAAGTCCACCAGCGCGAGCCTCGCGACCTCACGCCCCCCCTGCCGGATCGCGCCGTTACCGTCGATCGTGATCTTCTGACCCGGCTCGAGGAAGATCGGGTTGTTCTGCCCATCCAGCATCGGCGCGCCGTCGGTCATGCTCACCAGCCGGCCGCGGCTGTCGAGCGTCATCCGTCCGTCGCGCGTGTACCGCACGATCTGCGACCCCTCGGACCCGACCGCGAGGAACCCGTCCCCCTGGATCGCCACGTCCAGCGGCTTGCCCGTCTTCTCGATCGAGCCCTGGGTGAACTTGGTCTTCGTCGGCGCCAGCAGCACGCCCGCCCCGAGCTTCTCAAGCAGCCGGTTCGACGGCAGGTGGAACAGGCCGTCCTCGATCCTCGCAGCCTCGCGCGGCACGGTCGAGCCCATGTCCACCTTGAACCCGGCGGTCGTCACATTGGCGAGGTTGTTCGCCGCGACGTCCTGCCGGTGCATCGCCGCAAGGACACCCGACGCGCCGATGGCGTAACCGTAGTTCATCGCTCCCCGCTTTCTGGGAGCACGGTCCCGACTTCAGCACCACCATCAGGCGAAAGCTGCGCCATGTGCAGCGCGGCCGCTGCGCGGGCCAGCGCAATCAGGCGCAGACCAAGGGCCTGGTCCCGCGGCACCTGGGCCAGCAGTCCGGCCGGGATCGGCGACGTTCCATCCTGTTTTGTCGAGGTTTCGTTGAAACACATGCGACCCGAGCCCTCCGTTGTAACGGAGGGTCAAATCAAGCCGCGTGCCAACGCGTTCGCCGGTTCAGGCCCGGCCGCTGGAGCACTGCCCCGCGCCCTTGCCGCACGGGCAGCACGTGCCGAGGGACATCCCCGAGCCCGCACCGCCGGAGGTCTTGGCGTTGGGTGCGCTCATCGCACGCTTGAACATTCGCCCCTTGTTTAAGGGATCTTCAACAGGCGCATCCGCCTCCGACATCGGCCGGAGGAGCTCGATCTTCGTCCCGTCCTGCTCGCAGACATACTCGTAGATAGGCATGAAGCAAGGGTAGCTCAGGAGGCGATGATGCGGTTGTGCGGCGCGAGGGCGGCGTTGACGGCCTTGAGGTGCTTCTCGAACCCCGCGCGGCCCATGAGCCCGAAGGTCGCCTGCTTGCCAAGCTCCACCGCGGGCTGGTCATAGGCGTCGATGTTCAGCAGCAGACCGGCATAGGCTGTGACCATCTCCCAAAGGTAGATGAACTGGCCGACGTGGTGCTCGTCGATCTTCGGGAACTTGATGGTCAGGTTCGGCCGCTGGGACTCCAGCAGGGCGTACTCGGTCGCCCGCTTCTCGGCGTTGAGCAGCTCGGCCATCGTGCGGCCCTCGAGGTAGTTGATCGCCTCGACGCCGAGGCCCTTGGGGATCGTCACCCCCTGATGCGGGCCGAAGTCCTCGACCTCGAGCAACATGATGACCTTGTCGTTCGGCCCCTCGCGGTAGAGCTGCACCTGCGAGTGCTGATCGGTCGTGCCGAGGGCCTTCACCGGGGTGTATCCCGCGTAGACCGTCTCGCCGTTGAGCGCCGCCTTCTTGCCGAGGGACTCGGCCCAGAGCTGGCGGTACCAGTCGGCCATGAGGTACAGCGCGTTGGCGTAGGGCATCATGACGTGGTTGGTCTTGCCCTTGCGCGAGCCGAGTTCGACGAGCAGGAATGCGAGCATGGCCGCGGGGTTCTTCTCGAGCTGCTCGCGGCAGGTGGGCTCGTCCATGCTGGCCGCGCCGTCGAGGAGGGCGTTGATGTCGATGCCGCACATCGCCGCGGAGAACAGGCCGACCGGGGAGAGGACGCTGAAGCGTCCGCCAACGCCGTCGGGGACGGGCAGGGTGGCGTATCCCTCGGCGTCGCAGATCTTGCGCATCGTGCCCTTGGCGGGGTCGGTAACGGCGACAACGTGATCGGGCCCCTTGCGGCCGTGCTTCTTGAGCAGGTCGCGGATGAACATGAACTGGGCCGCGGTCTCGGCGGTCTCGCCGCTCTTGGAAACGACGTTGAAGACGGTGCGTTCGAGCTTCGAGTCGGTGGCGAGGCAGTAATCGATGACCGAGCCGAAGTAGGCGGGGTCGACGTTGTCCACGACGAACAGCCGCGGACCACGGCGTTTGCCCGCGGGAAGAAGGTTGTGCGTCGGCGGGTTGAGGGCGGACTGCAGGGCGATGTTGCCGAGGGCCGAGCCGCCGATGCCGAGGACGACGAGGTTCTCGCACCCGCCGCCGACGGCGCGGAAGCGCTCGGCGAGCGCGCGGACGTCGCGGACGTGGTTGGTGCGCATGTCGCCGCGGTGCAGGTCGCGCCAGCGCTCCCAGCCGGAGCCGCGGGTCGAGTTGAGCTTCTTCGTCGCGGCGGCGATGGCGGTCGCGGCCTCGCCGGCGGGGTCGATGAGGTCGGGCTCGAGGCCGTGGGCGCCGACGCGGTCGGTGAAGCAGTTGGCAAAGTCGATGGTGAGCATGGGGAGAGGATAGCAAAATGGCAAATCGCAAATGAGCAATTAGCGAATCAGACCGGATCGCGAGGGCAGAGCACGACCCCGGTTCCATTTGCCATTTGGTGATCTGCCATTTGCCGTTTTCTCCCCCCTACCCTGCGGCATGGTTCATCCCTGGCAT
>JAEYNG010000308.1 GCA_023412695.1 Planctomycetota bacterium
AGACAGGGTAGTTACCATGGTTCTCCGCTGCGGGCTGGATGTGGGGATGTTGCTGCGGGGTGCTGCCGGGGGTGCTCCGACCCGAATAAAGTGCCTGCGGCGGCGACCCGTGCGTACCCGCCTTCCACAACAGGCCGCGATCGCGCGCCGGCGTATAAACTCGCCGCATGTTGCGCAGCCGCCTGTTCGTCATCGCCGCGTTCGTGCTCGTCCTCGCGCTCCCGCTGCTCGTGCGGACGTTCGCGCGGAGCGGGGCAACCGGCGGAGCGGAAGGCGCGTTCAAGACCCCGGGAGCCGACGGCGAGCCGGTCGAGTCGCTGGTGATCGTCACGCCGCACGTCGAGCAGATCCGCCTCGAGTTCGCCGCGGCGTTCGATGCGTGGCATCGGGCGCAGCATGGCGGCAAGGGGGTCCGCATCGACTGGCGCGTGCCGGGCGGGACGAGCGAGATCGTCAAGCAGGTCGAAGCGCAGGCGGAGGCGGCGATCCGGCAGGGGCAGATGGGCCCGGACGGCAAGCTCGCGCCGGGGACCTCGGGCGCGGACGTCTTCTTCGGCGGCGGGTCGTTCGAACACGGGAAGATGGCCCAGGAGCGCAAGGCCAGCGTCGGCGGGAAGGAGATCGTCTACACGCTCGGCCTGCCCGCGGGCTTCTCGCAGGAGCAGCTCGACGAGTGGTACGGCGAGAACAAGATCGGCGTGCAGCGGCTGTACGACCCGGGCCAGGTGTGGCTCGGCACCGCGCTCTCGGGGTTCGGGATTGTCTACAACCGCGACACGCTGCGGAAGATCGGGGTTCAGGAGCCGCGGAGCTTCCGGGATTTGTGCGATGCGCGGTACTTCAACATGCTCGCGCTGGCGGATGGCCGGCTGTCGGGGTCGATCACGACGACGTACGAGTCGATCCTGAACAAGGAGGGGTGGGAGGGGTGGCGGACGCTGCGCGAGCTGTGCGGGAACGCGCGGTACTTCGCCTCGGCGAGCACGCGCCCGCCGGTGGATGTGAGCCAGGGCGAGGCCGCGGCCGGGCTCGCGATCGACTTCTACGGCCGCAACCAGTCGCAGTTTGTGATGCGGGAAGGGGAGAGCGCGGAGACGAGCCGCGTGGGGTATGTCGATCCGGAGGGCGCGGTGTACATCGATGCCGACCCGGTGACGATCCTCAACGGGTGCTCGGACTTCGAGCTGTCGCGCCGGTTCGTGGAGTTCTGCCTGACGATCGAGGCGCAGGCGCTCTGGCAGTTCCACGCGCGCGGAGATGAGCGGAGGGGCGACGGGCTCGGGCCGCGGGTGTACGAGCTGCGACGCATGCCCGCACGGCGGGTCATGTACGAGCGGTACCTCGACCGGATGGTGGACAAGGCCAACCCGTTCGAGGCGGCGAGCGATGTGCCGGGGCGCGGCTGGCGCGACGCGATCGCGCCGATGATGGCCGCGTTCGGCATCGACACCGCGGAGGCGTGCCGGCATGCATGGAGAGCGTTGAACGAAGCAAGGGTAAAGGTCGCGAACGGTGAGTTCTCCGCTGGGACGCTTGCGGAGATGGAGGCGGCGTTCTACGCGATGCCCGAGCACGTGATGCGCGACGGATCGAAGCTCGAGTTCAACGAGCGGAACTACAAGGCGATCAGCGACGACGTGCGGCGCTGGCGCGACCCGGAGCACGGCCGCCGCGCGATGATCGCGTACGCCGAGTTCTTCGAGCGGCAGTACGAGCGGGTGGTCAGGATGGGTCAGTCCGGCACGCCGTCTGCGGAGTAGTCGAAGACGTTGGTGTAGTAGCCGGACCAGAGCGGGTACTCGAGCTCGATGCGGTATCCGACGAAGTCGGCCATGTTCCAGCCGACACGCTCGAAGTAGGCCGCGAGCAGCTCGGCGTGGCGCGGATAGAACGGCGAGCCGGCGATGCGGGGCTCCGCGCCAAGGAGCTGGAGGGTCGGGGCGTAGGGCAGCATGTCGTGCCAGTGCTGCGAGCGGTCGTTGAAGACGCCGGGCGTGGTGCGGTAGAGCCGCGGCCGCGGCACGCACTGGCGGGCCATCGAGCGGTGCAGGAACGTGTCGAAGACGAGCCGCGCGCAGGGGACGGAGATGAACGTGCTGACCTCGTGCGTCGGCGGGTTGTCGAGCGCGGGCAGGCCCCAGGCGTCGAGCAGCGCGTGGCCGAGGACGAAATCGACGCCGCGGGTTTCGCTGACGTGCTCGGAATCGACGACGACGAGCGTGTCCTTGCCGGTGCCGCGGGCGGTGACGAGCGGCAGGGGGTCGGTGCTGAACTCGCGGAAGACGGTGTCCTCGGGGACCTCGCCGGTGGCGCGGGCGTCGAGCGGCTGGTAGGGCTTGGCGCCGGGGGCCTGGCCTTGCAGCGCGACGGAGGCGTCGTTCTTGCCGAAGCTGCGGAGCGCGAACGCAGGCGCATCGCGGCGGGCGCGGTAGCCGAAGACGCCGCGGAGCATGCCCTGGTCCATCAGGCCGTCTTTGTTCGGCGAGGGCCTGAAGATGTGGGCGACGAGCCAGGTGTCCATGCTCTGGCCGAGGATTTCGGCGGAGGCGTGGAAGAGCGCGGCGCGGCGGTCGCGGAGGAGCTGCTCCTGGCGGTGGGGGCTCGCGGAGTCGGCGTGCTCGCGCGTCGCGGCGATGCGCGACGCGAGTCGCGTCTGGCTGCCGCCGAGCTCGTGCAGCAGGCGCTCGACGCGGTCAACGGCGG
>JAEYNG010000340.1 GCA_023412695.1 Planctomycetota bacterium
GGATGTCGGATGTCGGATGTCGGATGTCGGATGTCGTGAGAATCGTGAACGAGCGTACGTCAACAGGCGTCGCCTTCCGCCTTCCGCATTCCGCATTCTGACTTCCTACTTCACCTCGATGTCCGCGTGCGCCTCGACCTTGATCGCCGCGGTCACCTTGACGGTGGTCTGCCTGCCGGGCTCGATGCTCACCTTGGCCAGCTCGGGGTAATCGGCCTGCGGCGAGTTCCACTGCACGCTGTACTCGCCGGGCACGAGGGCCCTGGTCTCGAAGCGGCCCTTGCGGTCGGTCGTCGCGTACCAGTGCGTTCCCTTCCCGCTCACCGGCATGAACCGCAGCTCCAGCTCCGGCCACGCGAAGCCGTCTTCCATCCTGATCTCACCGCTCATCGTCCCGCCGCGGCTCATCACGATGTCGCGCACGGTCACCTGGCGGTCAACGCTCGGCACGGTGAGGTCGAACCACGGCTCGCCGTCCGCGGGGACGAGCGAGTCGTGCTCGATTCGGACGCCGACGTAGTAGTCCCAGCGGTCGAGCCCCTCGGGTCTGGTCAGCGAGCCGGTCTCGAGCGGGTCGAAGGCGTAGACGCCGTCGTCGCCGGTGACCATCGACTGCCCCTCCCGGCGCGTGGCGACGCCGCTGTAGAGCTGGACCTTGACGCCCTTGACGGGCCTGCCGGATTCGTCGGTGATCCTGCCGCGGAGGACGGGGCCGGGCTTGCGCTGCTGCTCGGGGCTCGCGGCCGGCGCCGCGGGCGCGGGCTGGGCGACCGGCGCCGATGCAGGCGGAGTTGATGCGGGCGGAGCTGATGCGGGCGGAGCGTCGGACGGACGGGGCGGCTTGAACCCGACGCCGCAGACTGCTGCAAAGCCCACTCCCCCCACCGCCGCGGCCAGGACCAACGCCGATCGCAGACACCGCATGGTCAGTCTCCTTATGCCGGATACCGCCCTATGGCCGGTCGAGCCGGGTTGTTCCCGAGTGGGGAGTGGGAAGCGGGAATGCAGAATGCGGAATGCGGAATGCGGAATGCGGAATTTTGTGCCGGTTGGAGGACGCGGGATCACACGGCACCGCCTCGCTCCTCCCCGTCCGTGTCCATCCGTGTCATCCGTGGCCGGTTCGATGAACAGCGCAAGCCAAAGCAGGCCACGGATAAACACACGGATGCGCACGGATCAAGGCAGACCGGCCAAGGGGTTCAAGAGGCTCATCTGAAATGAGTGAGACCCTTGACCTCTTGATGTCGGATGTCGTGAGAATCGTGAACATGCGCACGCTCACAGGCGTCGACTTCCCACTTCCGACATCCGCATTCCCACATCAAGGCGCAGCCTCAGCCACATCCGCCCGGTTGAACAGGCCGCCCTCGCCCTTGCTCAGCTTGGCCCCGGGTTTCAGGCCGTGCGGGCCGGCCCACTGCGCAAGCTCGGCCAGCCGCACGCCCTGCGCGACGGCCTGCGTGCCGGTGAGGCAGCCCCACCGGGTGAGCAGCTCGTCCATCTTCGCGGGCATCGCGGGCCAGAAGAGGTACGCCGCGATGCGCACCGCCTCGGCGCAGTGATAGAGGATCGCCGCCAGCTCGGTCCTCCTGAACGGGTCGGCCTCGATGAGCTTGGCGAGCTTGAACGGCGCGGTGACGTTGATGTACCCGTCCACCTTGCGCACGAGCTGCACCGCCGCGTGCAGCGACTCCTGCACGTGGAACCGCTCGGCCTGGTGGATCGCCCCGTCGCACCCGGTCACCAGCCCGTCGACGATCCGCGGCCAGTCGTGCTCGGCCCACGCGGTGCGGCCGGCGTGCTCGGGGACGTCGCCGCCGAAGTACTTGTCGATCATGTTCGCCACGCGCGAGGCGCAGTTGCCGATGCCGTTGGCAAGCTCGGCGTTGTACGTCTCGACGAACTTGGCGTGGCTGAAGTCGGCATCGTTGCCCGTCAGCGGGCCCTGCGTCGCGAGGAACCACCGCATTGCATCGAGGCTGTAGCGGTCCGCGTACGCCTTGACCTTCTCGAAACCGATGAAGTTGCCCAGCGTCTTGCTCATCTTCTGCCCATCGGCGATCCACCAGCCGTGGCCGAAGACCGTCCGCGGCAGGGGCTCGCCGAGCGCCAGCAGCATCGCCGGCCAGATCACCGCGTGGAACCAGAGGATGTCCTTGCCGATCAGGTGCACCGCCGCGGGCCAGTACTTGCGCCGCTCGGGCGTGTCCACCACCGACAGGTAGTTGAACAGCGCGTCGATCCACACGTACACGCGGTGCTGCTCGTCGCCGGGGATGCGGATGCCCCACTGCGTCGCCGGGTCGTCGGTGACGGGGCGCGAGATCGGCACATCGTGCAGCACGGCGGGCGGGCGCAGACGGCCGAGCACCTCCTGCCGGCGCGCATCGGGTCGCACGAACTCGTGGTGCGTGCCGATCAGCTCCAGCAGCTTCTGCTGGTACTGCGACAGCCGGAAGAAATAGCACGGCTCGGTCCGCTTGATCAGCGGGCGGCCGTTGATCGGGCTCTTGTAGTCGCTCTCCCGCGCTGCGGTGTCGGTGACGTACTCCTCCTGGCCCGCGTCGTACCACCCGGTGTACTCGCCCTTGTACACGGCCCCGGAGTCGATCAGCCGCCGGATGTACGCGCTGACCTTGTCGCGGTGGCGCGCCTCGGTCGTGCGGATGAAGTCGTCGTTGCTGCACCCGAGGAACGCGAACGCGTCCTTGAACGCCTGCGCGTTGCGGTCGGCCCACTCCTGCGCGCTCACGCCGTGCTCCGCGGCGGAGATCACCACCTTGTCCGCGTGCTCGTCGGTGCCCGTCAGGAAGAACACGTCCCGCCCGATCAGCCGCATGAACCGCGCCGCCACATCCGCCACCGTCGTGGTATAGCAGTGCCCGATGTGCGGGCGGTCGTTCACGTAGTAGATCGGCGTCGAGATGAAGTACGCGGCCGTGCTCATGATGGGCGGAGTTTACGCCCGCCCGTCCCGCCGCCGGATCCCCAGCAGGACGCTGTCAGGGAATCGCATGAATGCCGCGTGAAGAAATGGTCGATATCCGTTCGCACAGTTGCGCGAACGGGCCGCGCATGTCGTCGGTATGACCATAGAGTCAGCTACAGGGAGGTGCCCGATGCAACGTCTCTTCGCGACCACGCTCTCCGCATCGATCGTCCTCGGCCTCGCTGGGGCCGCCCTCGGGCAGAACGCCCTGGGCGACGGCACCGCGCTCGACGCCAACCTGCAGGTCGGCTCGGGCCGCCGCAACACCCCCGCGCGCAGCTTCTACGACACGCTCCGCTTCAACGAGGCGGTCATCACCGGCACCGCCGGCCGCGGCGCGGCCTTCCACGGCAACATCGGCTACCGCCCCTCCGACGAGTTCGGCGGACGGGTGCCCTCCAACGACCTGTACACCTTCCGGCGCGACTCGGCCCAGAGCGCGCTCCCCGCGGTCGGCGTCCGCGGCTCCGATGCGCTGCGCTACCAGTTCTCCGCGGCGACCGGCCAGGCCGTCCCCCCCTCGCTCGCCGGCGGCGTGGGCATCGTCCCGCGCAGCTTCTCGAGCCTGCCGAGCTCGCAGGAGGTCTCCCGCAGCACCGTCACCAGCTCGCTCCGCAGCACCGCTGATTACCTCGCCGCGCAGTCCGTCCGGCCGACGCTCGTGGGCTACCGCACCGACGACGCGGGGGCGGTCTACACCGCGACCGCCTCGCCGCTGCTGGGCGTGACGTGGTATCCGCTGCAGCCGACCACCCCGCTCTCGGCCGACTTGGCCTCCACGACCGGCGCGGCGAGCCTGACCAGCAACCCCCCGCCGCGGGCCGGGATCCCGCGCCCGCTCGGCCTCACCGGGCTCGAATCTACCGCGAGCGGCCTGCCCTCGCCGCTGGACTTCACGCTCAAGACCGCCTCCGGCGCGCGCGGCGAGCAGCGCTCGCCGGTGAACGATGCCCGCATCCGCAGCGAGACGTACTCGCGCGTGCTCGACGCGTACCGGCAGAGCTTCACGCGGCGGACCGACGTCGAGGGGCCGACCGACCCCATCTCCGCCGACGAGCCCGATGCGCCGTGGAACCGCGAG
>JAEYNG010000373.1 GCA_023412695.1 Planctomycetota bacterium
GGAGCTCGTGGGCGTAGCCGGGCCAGTCGCTGGCGGCGATCATCGTGGCGGGCAGGCCGCGGGCGAGCTCGCTGGCGATGGTGGGGCCGCTGAGCGTGCCGATCGGTCGGGGCGGGCCGTCGGGGTCGTCGCCGAGGGCGTCGGCGATGATCTGCGTGGGGCGGAGGAGGGTGTTGTTCTCGATGCCCTTGGCGACTGAGACGACGGCCGCGGATTCGGGGAGGGGTGTCGCGCCGCTGCGGCCGGGGCGCAGCTGCTTCCACACGTCGCGCGTGAACTGCACGGGGATCGCGGAGACGATGAGCGTTGCGCCCCCCCCCGCGCCGCCGTCGGACACGGCCTTCTTCAGGTCGTGTGTGACGCGGACGCTGTCGGGGAGGGAGAAGCCGTGGAGGCGCGGGCTCTGGCGGGTCTGTGTCAACTCGCCGACCTCGTCGATGTCGTGCCCCCACATGATGATCTCGGGGCCGGAGGCGTCGGCCTTGCCGGCCTTCTTCTTCGGCGGCGCGGCGGGCGATGTCGGTGCGAGGAGGCCGGCGCACACCAAGCCCATCTGGCCGATGCCGAGGATGACGACGCGGCGGCGCAGCGTCTGGGCGTCGGGTGGTGCGGCGCGGCGCTGGGGGGGGCCGGGCGGCGTTGAGCCGGGGGAGCGTGACATGGCCAAAGTGTATGGGAAACGCGGCCCGGCGCGAACAGATTACTCCGACGGCTCTACGTGCCGCCGCAGGAACTCGTCGATGCTCGACCAGTATTGCGGGAGGTTTGAGAGCGTCGAGTTGTGCGAGCCGGAGAGATCGACGAACTTCGACTCGGGTGTCAACTCGTGCAGGCGCTTGCCGTGGGAGTAGGGGACGATCTCGTCGTGCGTCGAGTGCAGGATGAGCACGGGCTTGCCGAGCCTGGGGAGGACCTTGTCGGTGCGGTAGGGGTGCTTGACGAAGAAGCCGGGCACGAAGTATCGCGCGGCCATCGCGTTGATGCTGAGGAACGGCGACTCGAGCACGAACGCCGCGGGGGGCTTCTGGTCGGCGAGCTGTGCGGCGACAGCGCACCCGAGGGAGCGGCCGTGGTAGACGATCCGGGCAGGGTCAACATCCGGGCGGGCGGCGAGCTTCGCGTGGAACGCGAGCATGTCGTCGGTGATCGCGGCCTGACCGGGCGTGCCGCCGGAGCGGCCGTAGCCGCGGTACTCGGGCAGGAGCACGGCGTAGCCGCGCTGGCGGTACCACTCGGCGTAGCTGTCGATGTGGTCGATGAGTTCGCCGTTGCCGTGGAAGATGATTGCGCACGGGGCGGGAGCAGGGGCATCCAGCGGGGGTGCGATGAACCATGCTTCGACGTTTGAGCCGTCCTTGGCGGTGATCCACCAGCGTTCGACGCCGCGGGGGATCGCGGACTCGGGCAGGCCGGTGCCCGCGATCTCACGCGGGAAGATCATGCTGGTCTGGCAGGCGGAGAGCACAAGGCACCAGGCGAGGTAGGAGACGATGGCGATGCGCCCGAGGGACCAGAGGAAGCGGTAGCCGCGGGACGCGCGGGGTTCAGAGGAGTTGCCCACGAGAGACTCTCCGCGGGAGCGACGCGTGCAGTTGCGGCGGTACGTGCGTTGATCAGCTGACGGCGGCGGCTTGCCGGCTGAGCGAGACGCTGCCTGGGCGGCGGGTCTGCGGGGCCTCCATGACGCCCTGTTCGATCAGCCGGGCTTCTTCCTCGCTGAACGCCTCGCCGAAGCGGAAGAGGCGGAAGGAGTTGCCGATGACGACGACGTCGCCGATGACGTGGTAGAACGCTGCGGCGACGAGCGCGCCCGAGCCGAAGGCCATGGTGAGCTGGCCGGTGGCGGCGAGCACAAGGCCGATGATCGCGACGAGGATCGAGGCGGCGATGTTCTGCGCGATGATCGCGCGGGTGCGGCGTGCGAGCTCGACGAGGAACGGGATGCGGGAGAGGTCATCGGTCATGAGGGCGACGCCCGCGGAGTTGGCGGCGATGTCGGACCCGCCGAGACCCATGGCGACGCCGACGTCCGCCGCGGCGAGCGAGGGGCCGTCGTTGATGCCGTCGCCGATCATCATCACGCGGCGGCCGTCGCGGACGAGGCCCTGGACGATGTCGTGCTTTTCTTCAGGCAGGCACTCGGCCTCGATGTTGTCGACGCCGACCATGCGGCCGACGCGCTCGGCGACGCTGACGCGGTCGCCGGTAAGGATGTCGATGCGGCGGACGCCGAGCTCGCGGAGGCGGGCGACGACGTTCTTGGTGTTGGTGCGGACCTTATCCTCGAGGCCGACGACGCCGAGGTAGCGGCCGTTGCGCACGACGTGCACGCCGGACATGCCCTCGATGCGGGCCTCGACGGCGCTGAGCTCGGGCTTGACCTGCGGGAAGAGCTCGAGCAGCCAAGACGGCCGGCCGACGAAGACCTCGCCGGCGGTGGTGCGGGCCCGGATGCCCCGGCCGTGGATCTCCTCGAACTCGTTGGAGCCGTCGGGCGTGATGCGCGCGGCCTGGGCGGTCTGGAGGATGGAGCGGGCGAGGGGGTGGTTGGAGTGCTGCTCGCCGTCGGCGGCGGCCTGCAGGAGGTCCGCGCCCTCGACGCCCTCGGCGGGGACGAGCTTGGAGACGGCGAAGCGGCCGGTGGTCATCGTGCCGGTCTTGTCGAGCACGACAGTGTCGATGCCCGCGGCCTCTTCGAGATAGTTGGTGCGCTTGATGAGGATGCCGAGGCGCGCGGCGGCGGCGAACGCGGCGACGAGCGCGAGCGGGCTGGAGAGCAGGAGCGCTGAGGGGCAGGCGACGACCAGGACCGTAATCGCGCGGGACAGGTCCTTGGTCATGTACCAGACGATGAACGCCAGGCCGAGGGTCACGGGGACGAAGAAGGAGGCGACCTGCTCGATCATGAGCTGGCGCGGCGTGCGGCTGGCCTCGGCCTCGCGGATGAGCTGGGTGACCTTGCCGATCGTCGAGTCCTCGCCGATCTGCGTGGTGCGGAGCTCGATGACGCCGGAGATGTTGGTCGTGCCGGCGTAGACGGGCTCGCCCGGGGCGACCTCGTGCGGGATCGCTTCGCCGGTCAGCGAGGCCTGGTTGATGGCGGAGCGGCCGACGACCACGACGCCGTCCACCGGGAGGTTCTCGCCGGGGCGGACGCGGATGATGTCGCCGACCTTGACCTGACTGAGGGAGATCTCGGACTCCTGGCCGTCGCGGACGACGCGAGCGATGTCCGGCGTCAGGCCGACGAGGTCCTCGATGGCCTTCTGCGCGCCCCAGGCGCGCTGGCGGACGAACTGATCGGCGACGAGGAGGATGAGGGCGAGGAAGCCCGCGGCGACGTAGGCCTCGGTTGCGAGGGAGCCGAGGATGGCCAGTGCGCAGAGGGAGGAGGTGGAGGCCTTGCCGCGACGGAGCTCGCCGATGGCCGCGACGAACAGCGGCATGCCGAGCATGATCGCGCCGATGATGGCGGGGAGCTCGGCGACCTGCGCGGAGATGCTGCCGGGGAAGAGCCAGCGGGCGAGCACCGTGCACAGGACCAGCACGCCGCCGACGAGGTAGAGCAGCATGTACCGCTCGAGCTTCACGTTGTGATGCGAGCAGCACGCCATGCCTGCGGCGTCGTGGCTGTGGTCGTGGTTGTGGGTGTGATT
>JAEYNG010000380.1 GCA_023412695.1 Planctomycetota bacterium
GGCCTGCCCGGCGACCCACCCACGCCAACGGTGCTCGGCAAGCGGCCGATCTTCATGAACGGGGACGCCGAGTGGATGGACTTTGACACCTGCTGCCACCCGTGCGCCGACCTGCAGTTCTGCCTCATCGGCGAGACGTGCCCGATCATGTGGGACAACGGCGAGCCGTATCTCGATGACGCCGATGACAACCCGCCCGGCAACGCGCCGTTCGACGTCTTCGGCACGCGGTCGGAGAAGTCGAACCTGACGCCTCGGAACTCTCGTGCGGCGGACCAGTTCGTCGTCAAGACGTGCGAGGACGAGATGGTGTGCTACATCGAGGGCTACATCTTCACCAACTGCATCAGCTTTGAGGCGCACCTGGAGATCTACGAGAACGACTGCCGCGAGCCGGACTTCTCGCTGCCGGGCGGCGTCCCCTACTACACCCGTATCGCCGATCAGATCATCGACCTCGGCTACACCGGGCTGCGTGTCGACGGCGTTGAGGTCCGGGCGTACAAGGTTGTGTTCTGCAACTGGCCGGTCCCGCTCAACCTCGAGAAGAGCAAGAACTACTGGCTCTCGCTGTCGGTCCGCGACACGTTCTCGGCGGCCGAGCGTGCGTACTTCGCGCACGTTGACCTGCCGTGCGACCCGTGCACCCATGGGAACATCTGGAAGATCGACCCCGGTATGGAGCTTGCGCCGGGCCGCCAGATCCTTGACTGGACGTCGGCGGGCGCGGACTTCGCGTTCCTCATCGCCACCAAGAAGCACGAGGGCAGCGTGCCGCTCGGCGGCGGCGATGGCGGCGACCAGGGCTGCGCCGTTGACATCAACGACAACAACGAGGCCGATGTCGCGGACATCTTCCTGTTCCTGAGCGCATGGTTCTCGGGCTGCCCGTAAGCCCGGCAC
Source organism: Planctomycetota bacterium (assembly GCA_023412695.1). Classification (GTDB taxonomy): domain Bacteria; phylum Planctomycetota; class Phycisphaerae; order Phycisphaerales; family UBA1924; genus JAHBXL01. Next base: position 904 of record JAEYNG010000380.1, read on the forward strand.
AGAGCGTTGTGTTCGTTGACGGGCCCCGGCAATGGCCGCCGGGGCCCGTTCTTGTTTTGCGGATACGCTCTTGCCGATGATCCGAATCTGCTACATGGTGACGGCGACGCTGCCCGACGACCAGATCGCGCGGCGGTACATCAGCTGGCTGCAGGATGGGCACGTGGACGCGGTCATCTCGCACGGCGCGCACTCGGCGATGATCATCGAGCTCGAGCCGCGCAAGGGAAGCCCGCGGGTGATGACTCAGTACATCTTCCCTACGCGCCAGCTCTTCGACCGGTACGTCGAGGAGTTCGCGCCCGCACTGCGGGCGGATGGCCTGAAGCGGTTCCCGCCGGAGAGCGGGGTCACGTTCGAGCGGAACATCGGCACCATCCTTTGAAAGGCGCACACGGATGCTTCGATTCACCGCGATCGGCCTGCTGCTGGTCACCCTGCTCGCTTCCAGTGTCCGCGGCCAGGAGGTGCCGCAGGAGGAGATCGGATCCTTCACCGTTGTCTTCGACAAGCAGCTCCAGCCGGGGCCGTATACCGGGCGCGTGTACGTCGTGATCTCGCGCGGTAATCGGCCCGAGCCGCGCAGGCAGATGTCCAACTGGTTCGCCCCGGCGCAGACCTTCGCGGTCGATGCAGCAGATGTTCGACCCGGCGGGAGCGTGGAGGTGGCCGACGTTTCGCTCGCGTTCCCGAAGGCGATGGGCGAGGTCGCGGCGGGCGAGTATTGGGTGCAGGCGGTTGCGCGGCGGTCGCTCGATGCACCTAGCCCGGGCGGCGGGCCGGGCGATCTGTACAGCAAGCCGCAGCGGATCCGGTTCGTCGCGGGCGCGGCGGGAGACCTGGATCTGCACCTGACCGAGGCCGTCGCGGAGCCGGCGTTCAGAAAGTCGGCGGATGTGAAGCTCGTCGAGATGCGTTCGAAACTGCTGTCAGACTTCCACGGACGCGACTATGCCGTGCAGGCCGCGGTGCAGTTGCCGGCGGGCTGGGCGGACGACCCGGAGCGGGAGTGGGCGAGCGTGGTGATGATCGGCGGGTTCGGCGGATCGCACCGCGACATTTCGCGTCTTGCACCGCTCATGGCTTCTCCGGAGGACGGGCTGCGCGACTGTGTGGTGATCGTGCCGAACGGCTCGTGCGGTACCGGGCACTCGGTGTTTGCAGACTCGGCGAACAACGGCCCGTGGGGCCGCATGTTGATCGAGGAGCTGCTGCCGGAGGTGGACAAGCGATTCAGGACCGGCGGGCCGGACAGCCGGCACGTCACGGGCATTTCATCGGGCGGATGGGCCAGCCTGTGGTTGATGGTGACGTACCCCGAGCAGTTCGCGGCGTGCTGGTCGCACGTGCCGGACCCGGTCAGCTTCCATGATTTCCAGCGGATCGACCTCTACGCACCGGGCGCGAACATGTACAAAGACAGCGACGGCAACCGTCGCCCGATCGCTCGAAACGGCGAGAACGTCGTGCTTTGGTACGACGACTTCTGCCGGATGGAGCAGGTGCTCGGCCGCGGCGGGCAGATCTCTTCATTCGAGGCGGTGTTCAGCCCTCGCGGAGAGGATGGCCAACCCCGGCCGCTGTTCGATCGCGAAACCGGCTCGGTCGATCCGGCCACGGCGAAAACGTGGGAGAAGTACGACATCTGCCGCGTGATCGAGAAGAGTTGGCGCGGCGCCGACGGCGCGACAGGCCTGCGCGAGCGGCTGGCTGGGAAGGTGCATGTCTACGCGGGCGAGGTGGACAACTTCTACCTCGAGGGCGCAGCGCGCCGGCTCCAGACGCTGCTCGCTGAGCTTGAGTCTGACGCGGTGGTTGAGGTCGTGCCCGGCATGGGGCACACGTTTGCGCGGCACGGCGTTGAACGGATGCGGGAGGCCGTCCGCGCGGCGAACGAGAAGCTCGCGCCCGAGCCCGCGGCGAAGTAGCCGGGATGCCGGCGATTGGTCAGCGACCCTCGTAGCGGGCCAGCGTTGCCTCGAGCTCCTGCCGGTGGTTCTGGTTGGTCGCCTTGGCGATCGCCCGGCGCTGCCACTCGATGGCCTTGTCCTTCTCGCCCTTGTCCCAGCACGCGCGGGCAAGGGTGTCGAGGATCGCGGCGTTCTCGCCGTTGTCGAGCTCGACAGCGCGTTCGGCGAACTTCCGTGCGAGGTCGATGTCGCGCACCTCGATGTCCGGCGCGTCGAGGATTGTCCAGGCGATCTCGGCGAGCGAGTCAACGTCGGCCTTCAGCGGCCCGTTGAAGAGCGAGTTGGCGACGGCGTACGCCGCGGGGTAGTCCTTCTTCTGCATGAGCAGCATGCGGAACTTCATGATGCCAGCGTCGGCGGCGAAGGCCGGATCGAGCGAGGCGAGACTGTCGAGCGCCTTTGCGGCGGCGTCGTAGTCCTCGTTCTTGCCCGCCTCGAAGGCGGCCTTGCGGAACTCGTTCGCCTTGGCTTCGACCGTCGCCCACGCCGCGGCGTCGAAAGAGCCGGCGACGAGCTTGGAGAGCACCGCGTCGAGGCCGACGCGCGGATGACCGATCCAAGCGATGCGGCCCTCGCGATCGATGACGAACGAGCACGGGATGCCGGTACGCCCGGCGGGCTTCATCCACGCCGCGGCCATGGAGCGGTCGGCGTCGTGCGCCACCGTGTAGTCGATCTTGTGCCCCTGCTGCTCGACGAAGGTCTTCACGGTGTCGAGGGCTTCGTTGGAGCTCGAGACGCCGATGATCCGGACCTTGTCCTTGTGCTCCTGCTGCAGGTGCGTGAGGTGCGGGATCGCCGCGACGCACGGGCTGCACCACGTCGCCCAGAACTCGACGACGTAGATGCTGCCTTTCTTAAACTCGGTGACGGGCTCGCCCTTGACCCAGGTTTCGATGGTCAGCGGGGGCGCGGGCTCGCCGGTTTTCAGGACACGTTCGCGGGCGTCGTCCCCCGCTGGCGAGGCCGGCTCGGTCTGGGCGGCCGTGTTCACGGCCAACGCGGCAATAGCGACGGCGGCGAAGCCAGTCTTCAGG
>JAEYNG010000030.1 GCA_023412695.1 Planctomycetota bacterium
ATCGAGCGTCTCATGCAGGCCGACGCGAACGGTGACGGCATGCTCCAGTGGGACGAGGTCCCCGAGCAGATCCGCGAGCGCGTCTTTGAGCGCAACGACACGAACAAGGACAAGGTCCTCGACAAGGCCGAGCTCGAGGCGATGCGCCAGCGTGGCCCGGGGGGGCCGGGAGGACCGGGCGGTCGCGGCGGCCCGGACGCTCAGGGTGAGCCGATGTCGATGCACGACGCCATGGCGCAGGCCGGTCGCGCCTTGCGGTCGCTCCGCCGCTCGGAGTTCACCGCGGCCACGCGCACACAGGACCTCCGCGCCGTGCAGCAGTTGCAGGCCGCGATGATCGCCGCCAAGGGCGATATCGCCAACACCCAGATGTCGGGCGCTGCGAAGTCCAAGTACAAAGACGACTCGGCGGCGTTCCAGCGCGATCTGCGCAGAGCGCTGATCGCGGGTGCGATCAAGGCGCTCGAACTCGAGTCGGCGATCAACGAGGAGGACTCCGCGGCGGCGATCACGGCACGCGACGCGCTCATGAAGCATCAGGACGAGTCGCACACGCTCTTCCAGCCCGACGACGGCAACCGTCCGGCCGGTGGCGGCAGGCGCGGCGGTGGACGCCCGGGCGAGGGAGGTCAGCCCGGTGGTGGGGGTGGCGCGGGAGGCGGTGGCAACCGCGGCGGCCGTCCCCCGCAGTAAGCCATTCGATCAGCTTAACCACGAACACCCGGCCCCGTGCCGGGTGTTTTCTGTTTCAGTTAACCCGGTTCTCGAACTTACCCGTGTTGCGGTACACCTTCACGATGCGCACAACCTCTTCCGCCACGGCGAACTGGGCCTGGTCGGTCGAGGCGCCGCAGTGGTGCGTGCCGTACACGCCCGGCAGCGCGACCGTCGGCGTTTGCCAGCTCGTCTTGCTCTCCGCCGGCTCGTTCTCGAAGACGTCGAGCCCGGCGCGGATGCCCTTGGTCTGGATCGCCTCGCGCAGCGCGGCCTCATCGACAACGCTCCCGCGCGATGTGTTGATGAAGTACGCACCCGTCTTCATCGCCGCGAAGAACTCCGCGTCGCACATCTTCTCCGACTCGGGGTTCGCTGCAACGTGCAGGCTCACCGCGTCGCACTCCGGGAGCATCTTCAGCAGGTCTTGGCGCGACTTCCCGCCGTGCCCGACGCCGAGGTCCTGCGCCCGCAGCGGGTTCATGTTGAGTGAGTGCGCGATGCAGTTCATGTCGAACGCCTTGGCCCGGCGGATGACCTCGCGGCCGATCCCGCCGACGCCGATCACGCCAAGCGTCATGCCCTTGAGCCCGCGGGCCTTGGCGAACGCGCCCTTGTTCCACTGCCCGTTGCGGAGCTCCGTCACCTGATCCGGGATGCGGCGGTCGCAGCAGACCAGCAGCCCTATCACGAGCTCCGCCACCGCCACCGCGTTCATTCCTGGGCAGTTGCACACCGCGATCCCTTTAGCGCTCGCGGCCTTGCAGTCGATGTTGTCGTACCCGGCCCCCGCGCGGATGATCAGCTTCAGCGACTTCGCCGCTTCGATCGCCGGCGCCTGCACCTTCTTGGAACGAACGACGATGACCTCGGGGTCGAGCGTGGCGACCAATCCCGGCAGGTCCGCCGCGCTCACGTCGGTGTTGACCGTGACCTCGCATCCAAGGCCGGCCAGGCCGTCGATGCCCTGCTTCTCGAACTTGTCGGCGATGAGTGTGCGCATGGACGAGTGTATCGCCCGCGCGGTTGGCCGGCGAAGCACTGGTCCTTCACGGCAGCGCGAGCCGCGCGATCACCGGCCGGTGGTCCGACCCGATCTCCGCGCCGGTCGTGCAGCTGAGTACCCGCACGCCCGGGCTCGTCAGCACCTGGTCGAGCCGGAACCCCGCAACGGCCCATAGCCCGCTCCCGGTCGGCCACGTCAGACCGCGTCCGGAGCCGCCGGACGTGTGCGCGTCCGCGAGCCCCGCGTCGCGGAGCCACGCCGCGGGCATCGACGCCGGTGTGTGGTTGAAGTCACCCGCGAGCACCAGCGGCCGCCGTTCAGTTTGCGCATACGCCGCGAGCGCGCGGCACAGCCGTCGCTGCTCGGCGAGGTACGTCGGCCGAACCGGCGGAAGTGTGTGCACGCCCTGCACCACCACTTCCCGACCCGCCACGCTCACGACCACACGGATCTGCGGGTCGGGCGGCACGTACGTCGTCCCGTCGGCAAACGTGAACGCCGGGAACGCCTTGGGGATGACTGCGAACGGCAGCTTCGAGTACACCGCCATCCCGAACGCATCGTCCCGCGGCGAGATCGAGAAGTGGGGGAGTTGCTGCTGTAACTGCCTGCTCACGCGCGAATGCAGCGGCTGCGTGTACTCCTGGATCACCAGCACATCCGGCGAGTGGCGCTCGATCTCCGCGAGCAGATCCGCGTCGCGCACACGCCCGTACATCGCGTTGACCGTCATTACAGTCAGCGTCGCCCCGTCGGGCGGCGCACCCTCGCCGCTGGAGCCGAAACCGAGCAGCGGCACAATGCACGCGACGCTGAGGATCGCCAGCGCGGCCGCGGGCCGCCATACGCGCGCGATCGCGATCGGCAGCGTGCACAGCAGCAGCACGACACCCGCGTGCGGTGTGAGTGTTCGCACCGCGAACGACACCCAGTTGATGAGTCCCAGTGCCCGCCCGTCGTCGCCGAGATCGGGCAGCAACCAGCCCACCGCGAGCGCCGCCGCGGCCAGCGCGACAATCAGCCAAGCCAGCACGCGGCGCACTCGCTGGAACGATTCCGGACGCGCCGCACGCTCGGGGGTTTCGGGTGCCATGCTCGTCAACCTACGCCTACGCCCGCCGCGAGGGTTCGATCAGGGAATCGCGTTCCCCGGCGATATCACGTTGTGCACCCACCTTATCGCCTCCCCCGCCCCGCCGAAGCCCCATGCGAACACCCCCCGCCCGATAAAAAGCCACGCGACGACCAGGCCGATCATCATCACCGTCATCCCCTGCGGGCCGTAGATGAAGTCGCGATAGGCCGGGACGTACGTCGCGACGATCCGTGAGCCGTCCAGCGGTGGGATCGGCAGCATGTTGAACATGAACAGCACGAGGTTCAGCCCCGCGCCGAGCACGAAGAACATCTGCACATCGATGTAAACCTTGGGCGCCGCTTGGAACGACGGCACGATGTGCCCCGCGCCAAGGGCCGTCCACAGGCCGCCGAGCAGGACCGCCGTCGCCGCGAGCCCGAGATTGATCAGCGGCCCGGCGAACGCGACCTTGGCCTCGGCGTGCCGGCCCCGAAAACGCGACGGATTCACGGGCATGGCACCCCAGGCG
>JAEYNG010000447.1 GCA_023412695.1 Planctomycetota bacterium
GGATTGAACTGCACCGTGAAGCGAGTGCTGGTGTTTCGGGGAACGAACTCGTCTGGCCGGCGGATGATCGTGAAGTCCTGGGCGTGGGCGCCGGTGATCTTGACGCGCGAGCCAGCCGTCAGCCTCAGCATCCCCGGCCCGGTGTTGCGGACGACGAACTCCTTGTTCCGCTTCTTCTGCACGACGTTGACGCGGCCGAAGTGGGTGTTGTCGGGCTTGCCCGGGGTGTTGTCGTCGTTGGCGATGATCTTCGAGTTGCCGCGCACGGAGATGACGGGCGTGACGAAGGCTTTGCCGCGGACGGAGAAGGCGTACTTGGCGGTGGCCGGGTCGTCGGACCGGATGATGATGCGGGCGTTCTTCTGGCCGCGGTTCGGCGGGTCGAACTGCACGGTGAAGGTCGTTGATTCGCCGGGGCCGAGGACATTGGAGGCCGGCATCGCGGCGATGGTGAACGCGCCGCGGTTCTTGCCGTTGATGCGGACGTTGGTGATCGTCAGCGGGGCGGAACCGTTGTTGAAGATGGTGTAGACCCGGTTCGTGGTTTGGCCGCTGGCGTTGGCCTTGCCGAAGTATGTCGCGTTGGCGCCGGAGATTTCGGTCGAGCCGTCGAGGATAGCGACGCCCCGGCCCTCCACGCCGATGACCGGCACGGACACGCCGGCGCCGGAGATCGTGAAACGGAACTCCGGGAACGTGGCGTCGTCGGAGTTGATCGTCACGGTCGCGGTGTGATCGCCGACCGTCGCGGGGTCGAAGGTGACGGTGAAGGTGAGTTGTGCGCCGGGCTCGATGGCGGCCGCGGCAAGGTCCATGGTCAGCGTGAATGCATCGCCGGCGTCGTCGGCGATGACTACGCGTGGACCGCCGCTGATCGCAAGCACCCCGGTGCCGTCGTTGCGGACGGTGAACGTGCGTGTAATTGCCCCGGTGGTGACGTCGACCGAGCCGAAGGCGGTATGGTCGGCGGAGTCGGGCGTCGAGTCGCCCGCGGTGATTGCGGTGTCGTTGCCGAGGACCCTGATGATCGGGGTGGGGGGAGCTTGGCCGGCGATCGCGTCGAGCTTGGCGTTGGTCACGCCAATGATCACGTCCTGCACGACAAGCGGGCTGCCGAAAGCACCGCCGCTGAAAGTCACCGTGTAGGTGTCGGCGGGGAGCTGCATTTGATAGCCGCCGGCGTCGAAGGTGGTGGTGATGAACGTGCCGCTGCCGCTGACAGCGGTGACGGTCACGCCGCCGAGGCCCTCGCCGACGGTGTAGAACTCATTGGTGTTCTGGTCGTCAAAGACCACGCCGACCAGCCAGGCATCTCCGAACGACTGGCGCGTGCCGAAGTTCTGGGTGATGACCAGCGGGCCGACCTCGGTGGCCTGCGCGGTCTCGGGGAGGATGCGGATGCCGATCTCGCGGAACTGGCTGGAGAGCATGCTCTGGCGGTGGCCGGGCGGGTTCTGGATGCCGTTGGGGCCCGCGCCCCAGTCGATCGCGAACGCGCCGTGCCCGTGGAAGACGCTCTCGGCGTAGGCGAAGATGTTCTCGCCGAGGATCGAGTAGTCGTAATCGAACATGTCCGCGCGCTCGGCCAGCCCCGGCCGGCCGGGCAGGTTGTGCTCCTGCATGTCGTCGAGGATCATGTTCTCCGACTGCAGCTCGGCCATGCGGTAGAGCGCCTCGTTCTGCGCCAGCGGCGGGACGGCGGTGAGGGCGGACCACTGCGACTGCAGCACGGGGCCGTTGACGTTGAAGAAGTCCAGCGCGCTGTTGATGTCGGGGTCCGACGAGCGGGCCTCGCCCGACAGGCTGTTGGTCAGGCGCGCCAGCTCACCGTGCGGGTCCGTGCGGAACCGGTTGAGGAGCTCGAGCATGTACTGCTCCTCGGCGGACGGGTTGATGGCGAGCACCAGACGCGGCTCGAGCGTGTCGAGCAGCGCGAGACCGGATTCATCTGAGAGGCGGCGGATGCGGGCCACGCGGGCACGGTTGGCGGGGGTGAACACATTCCTCATCTTGCTCTCCGATACGTCGTGCGATGGTCCGCGGATCGCGGCGGAACAAACGAGCGGCCCGGCATGGCCGTGCGCCGATGTCGATCGCCGCTGCGCCTGTGGACGCACGCGGCAAATCGTGGACTTTGCATACAGATCGGCTCAGCGGCTGGCTGCCCACACTTTCAATCGGCGAACGGCCTCAATCATCGTTTCCTGGCGCTTGCAGAACGCGAAGCGGGCGAGCCCGCGGCCGTGCTGGCGGTTCTCGTAGAAGACGCTCGGCGGGATGGCGGCGACGCCGGCCTCGGCGGTGAGGCGGCGGCAGAAGTCTTGATCGTCCGAGAAAGTCCCGCCGTGCGGGCCGGAGGTAAAGTCCGCGAGGACGAAGTACGCGCCGGCGGGCCGGTAGACCCGCATGCCGAGCCCTTCGAGCACGCCGGCGAGCAGGTCGCGGCGCTCGCGCAATCCCTGAAGCAGGGAGAGGACCGCGCCGTCGGCGGCTTGGGCGTCGGACAGGGCGGCGGCCGCCCCCAGTTGCAGGGGAGTTGCCGTTGCAAACGTCAGAAACTGGTGCGCGGAGCGGATCGCTGAGGACAACGCCGCGGGGCCGATCGCCCAGCCGATCTTCCAGCCCGTCAGGCTGAAGGTTTTGCCGAGGCTCGAGAGCGTGAGTGTGCGTTCGGCCATCCCCGGGAGCGTGGCGAGGTGCAGGTGCGGCTGGTCGGGCTCGAAGGTGAGCCGCTCGTAGACCTCGTCGGTGACGGCGACGACGTTTCGCTCGCGGCAGAGGTCCGCGATCAGCTCGAGTTCGGCACGCGTGAAAACCTTGCCGGTGGGGTTGTGCGGCGTGTTGACGAGGATGAGGCGGGTCCGGTCGGTGAACGCGGCGCGGAGTTCATCAGGATCGAACCAGAACGCGCCGGGCGCGGCGAGGCCGTCGCGGGCCGAGCCGGTCGGTTCACGAAGCGTGACGAACCGCGGCACGCCACCGGCCATCGCGACACTCGCGCGGTACGAGTCGTAGTACGGCTCGAAGAGGATGACCTCGTCGCCGGGATCGACCAGTCCGAGCATCGCCGCGGCGATGGCCTCGGTGCACCCGCTGGTCACGGTGACCTGCCTGTCGGGATCGATCGACTCGCCGGTTTCGCGGCGCCAATGCCCGCAGATCGCGTTGTTGAGCGCGGGCAGGCCGAACATGCGGGCATACTGGTTGTGACCGCTATGCATTGCCTCGGACGCGGCACGGATGATGAACTCGGGGCCGTCGAAGTCTGGGAAGCCTTGCGCGAGGTTGACCGCGCCGTGCATTTGCGCGAGCAGGGTCATCTCGGTGAAGATGGTCGTTCCGAAGGGTGCGAAGCGCTGGGCGGGCATAGAGCGGAGTCTACCGACGCGGGCCGCGGGATGCGACGGCGAGGACCGCATCTTCGAGGTGTTCGCGGCCGCTCAGGAAGCCCATGGAGAGGATCGGGCGGATGAGCGGGCAGGGCCAGGTGGTTCGCTGCGTGTGGCGGAGTTTGGACCAGTCCTTGTCGGTGACGACGATCGCCGCGGCGCCGATGCTGCGGGCGGTATCCACGATGCGGGCGACGGTGCGGGGCGTGAACGGGTCGTGGTCCGGGAGCGTGATGAAGTCGGCGCGGCCGGATGGGCCGATCGTGATGCGGATCGCGTCGATGAAGCCGCGCGGGTTGCCGATCGCGCACACGCCGAGGACGTGCTGTCCGGCGAGCCGGTCGAGG
>JAEYNG010000458.1 GCA_023412695.1 Planctomycetota bacterium
AGACGCGGCGACGCTTGCGCGGGCGGCAGCCGTTGTGCGGGATCGGGGTGTGGTCCTCGATCGCGGTGACACGGAGGCCGGTGGAGACCAGGCCCTGCACGGCGGACTCGCGGCCTGCGCCGGTGCCCTTGATGTAGACCTCGATCTCGGCCATGCCGAGCTTGCGGGCCTTCTGGCCGGCGGACTCGCCGGCGCGGGTCGCGGCGAACGGGGGGCTCTTGCGGGCGCCCTTGAAGCCGATCGTTCCGGCCGAGTCCCACGCGACGGTTTCGCCGTTGGGATCGGTGACGGTGACGATCGTGTTGTTGTGGGACGCGCGGACGTGCGCGATGCCACGGGTGACGTTCTTGCGGACCTTCTTCTGCTTCTTCGCCATCGTGAGCTCCTCGGATCATCCGACCCAGTGGGTCGTACCCGGGGGTGGGTGTGGAAACGTACGTTGAACGGATTACTTGGCCTTGACGCCCTTCTTGCCGGCGACGGTCTTCTTCTTGCCCTTGCGGGTGCGGGCGTTGGAGCGTGTGCGCTGGCCGCGGGTCGGCAGGCCACGGCGGTGACGCTCGCCGCGGTAGCTGCGGACTTCCTTCAGGCGCTGGACGTTCTGCTGGATCTGGCGGCGGAGCGCGCCCTCGACAATGTAGGTATTGTCGATGATGGCGTTGATGGCGGCGAGCTGCTGCTCACCGACCTCGCTTGCGCGCTGGTCCGGGTTGACGCCGGCCTCGGCGAGGATCGCGGCGGCGAACTTCGGCCCGATCCCGTAGATGTACTGGAGGGCGAAGAAGATCTTCTTCTTTTCCGGAACGTCAATACCCGCGATACGTGGCACGGCGAACTCCTGTCCTGTCGGTCATCGCGCCCGGAGGGGCCGCGAGATGTGTCTATCGATCAGCCCTGAACCTGCTTGTGCTTCGGATTGGCCTTGCAGATGACCCGCACCTTGCCCTTGCGGCGGACCACCTGGCACTGGTTGCACATGCGTCGGATGCTTGCCTTGACCTTCACGACTCAACCCGTCCTTTCGATCCGTCGGCGCTCAAGTCGCCGATCCAAACTACCGCCCGCGAAAGGCGAGCGGGATGTTAGGTCCACCCATGATGCGGGACCAGCACACCGGGCCGTCGGCACGGCCGAAGACCCGCTTTTCCCCTCCCCCACTGCCCGACCAGGTGCACGTCGGCTGTTACTGCCGGTAGGTGATGCGTGCCTTGGTCAGGTCGTACGGGCTGAGTTCGACGGTGACCCTGTCGCCGGGGAGGATGCGGATGTAGTTCATGCGCATCTTGCCCGAGACGTATGCCAGGATCTTGTGGCCGTTGGGGAGCTTGACTGTGAACATCGCGTTCGGCAGTGCTTCCTCGACCACGGCGTCGAGCGTCAGTTTGTCGTCCTGTTTGCTCATAACCCTCTTTGATGTGGCGCGGCCGCGGTCAGCGGTCAGACGCCGGAAGTGACTCTCGGACTGCGGATGCGGGGGCCGCTGGGCTGCTCGGCGCTGCCGCTGAGGAAGCCCGCGTAGTTCCGCATCAGGAGATTGGCCTCGACACGCTGGATGAAGTCGAGGACGACGGACACGACGATGAGCAGGCCGGTTCCGCCGAGGAACTGGGTGACGGCGATGCTGACGCCGAGGCGGCTGTTCACGATCGTGGGGATGACGGCGATGATGGCGAGGAAGGCCGCGCCGACGAAGGTGATGCGCTCCATCACCATCTCGAGGTACTCGGCCGTTCGCGGCCCGGGCCGGAGGCCGGGGATGAACGAGCCGTGGTCGCGGAGCTGCTTGGCCATTTCCTCGGGGTTGAACTGGACGGTGATCCAGAAGTAGCTGAAGAAGTAGATGAGGATGACCTCGAAGAAGACGTAGGGGAACTCGCCCATTTTGAAGGCGTCGCTGAGCCAGTTGAGCGAGCCGGCAAGCGTTTCGTTCCACTGCTGGCCGCGGGCCTGGGTGGCGAGGGCGGAGAAGATCACGGAGGGGAAGATCATCAACGACGAGGCGAAGATGACCGGCATGACACCGCCGTGGTTGACACGGAGGGGGAGGTAGCTCTTCTGGCCGCCGAAGACCTTGCGGCCGCGGGTGTGCTTGGCCTGCTGGATCGGGATCCGGCGCTGGGCGACGGTCATGATGACGGAGCCGGCAACGACGAGCACGAAGCCAGCGACGATGAAGAAGAGACCGGAGTAGCCCATCTTGTCGCCGACCGAGCCGGGATCGAAGTTGTCGTAGATCCACTTCACCGCGGGGGCCATCTGGGTGAGGATGCCGGCGGCGATGATGAGCGAGACGCCGTTGCCGATGCCGTACTTATCGATCTGCTCGCCGAGCCACATCAGGAAGACGGTGCCGGCGGTGAGGGCGGCGACGGCCATGATCCACCAGACCGGGTTGTGGGCCCAGGCGGGGTAGACGAGGTTCGACGCGGTGATGTACTTCAGCCAGGCGATGCCCTGAACGATGCAGAGGCCGATGGTCGCGTAGCGCGTCCATTCCATGATCTTCTGACGGCCGGTTGGGCCTTCCTGCTGCATCTTCTTCAGACTCGGAACGACCGAGGCGAGCAGCTGGAAGATGATGGATGCGGAGATGTAGGGCATGATGCCCAGGCCGAAGATCGTGGAATGGCCGAAGGCACCGCCGGAGAAGGTGGTGACGAAGATGGCGGCCTTGCCGGCGGCGCTGCCGGACTCGACCTGCATCTCGAAGAAGCGGCGCAGCTCCTCCTGGTTCACGCCCGGGAGCGGGATCCAGTGGCCGATCCGGTAGACCGCGAGCATGCCCAGCGTGAAGAGGATCTTCGTGCGGAGCTCGGGGATCCGGAAGACATTGATCAAGGCCTTGATCATCGTGACGGTCCGTGTCGGTCGGGATCAGCCGCGGGCTCAGGCGCCCTTGGCCGCTTTCTTGCCCGCGTCGGAGGCCTCGGCCTCGACATCGGCCGCGGGCTTCTTGGCCCCGGACGAACGGTTGAGCTTCTTGGTGAGGTTCTTGGGGGTCTTGTCGTCGCTGTTGCGATCGACGCCACGGACCTTGTCGCGGCGGGTGCCGGTCTCGTTGACCTTGCCGCCCGCGCCCTCGATGAGTTTGCGGGCCTTGCCGGACACGCGAGCGGCCGTGACATCGAGCTTGGCGTTGAGCGTCATGTCGCCGAGGTCGCCGAGGATCTTAAGATCGCGGGACTCGTCGCGGATCAGGCCGGCCTTGATGAGGGACTCGGCGTTGACCACGCCGCCCTTGGCGAAGGACGGGTGAGCAAGGATGGCGCGGATATTGACCGTCCAGAACTGCTGGGTGAAGTTGGCGTTGGTGAAGCCGAACTTCCGCAGGCGGCGGAAGTAGGGCATCTGGCCGCCTTCGAAGCCGGTCTTCCGGGCGGTGCCGGAGCGGCTGCCCGCACCCTTCTGGCCGCGACCGGCGCGCTTGCCGCCGGCGGCGGTGCCGCGGCCGACGCGCTTGCGGCGCTTGTTGCGGCCGGCGAGTTGGGTGATTTCGTGGATCATCATGGTCGGTCACTCCAGCGATGCAACGGCCGATGGGCCGGAAGAACGGTGCGGGAAACGAACGCAATCAGGCCTGGGGCGCTCCACCCTCGGGGCTGCCGCCCTCGGAGCCACCGCCGCCGCCACCACTCTCGCCGCCCTCGGGGCCACGGCGACGGGGACGGCTGCCGCCGCGACCCTTACGCTCGGCGCCGACGGTGTTAACGGGGCCGCGGGCGCGCTGCTCCTTGCCGGAGGACTTGGGCATGAAGGCCCGGCCCTTTTCGATGCGGTCTTCGATCTGGGTGCGCTCGAGGGTCTGGCCGCGGAGGTTCGCGACGACGTCCGGGGTCTGGAGCTGCTCGAGCCCGTCGAAGACGGCCTTGACAACGTTTCGGGCGTTGGTCGAGCCGTAGCACTTGCTGAGCGCGTCGGTGATGCCGGCGAGCTCGAGGATCGAGCGGACGACGGTGCCCGCGACGACGCCCGTTCCCGGGGAAGCGGGGACGAGCCGCACCTTGGAAGCGGAGAAGGTTCCCTCGACCTCGTGGTTGAAGGTGCCGCCGATGCGCGGCAGGCTCAGGAGCTTGCGCTTGGCGTACTTCTGGGCCTTTTCGATGGCGTTGGGGACTTCGTTCGCCTTGGCGTAGCCGTAGCCCACCTGGCCGTTGCGGTTGCCCACAACGACGAGCGCGCCGAAGCTGAACCGACGGCCACCCTTGACCGTGGAGGCGGTGCGGTACACGCCGATCGTCGTGGACTCAAGACTTGTCGATTCGTCGAGGAGTTCGGCCATTGGTGATGCTCGTGTGAAAGCTGGATCGTTGCTCAGGACGCCCCGCGGGGCGTGTTGGTGTCAGAACTTGAGACCCGCCTCGCGTGCCGCGTCGGCCAGGGCCTTGACGCGGCCGTGGAACTTGAACCCGCCGCGATCAAAGCAGACGGCGGAGACGCCCTGCTGCTTGGCCCGGTCGGCGAGGAGCTTGCCCACGCCGGCGGCGGACTTGGAGTTGCCGGTCTTGTCAGCGCCCGCCGCGGACTCGCAGGAGGACGCGGAGGCGATGGTGCGACCGGCGAGGTCGTCGATGATCTGGGCGTAGATGTGCTTGACGGACTTGTAGACCGCCAGGCGGGGGCGGGACGGGGTGCCGGTGACATTGCCGCGGACACGCAAGTGCCGCCGCGAACGCCTGAATGCCTTGTGCTGATTCTTGTCCATAGTCGATCGCTCCGGGCGTGGTGGCCCTGCTTGCTTCGTGATCAGGCGCCGAACTGCTTGCCCTGCTTGCGCTTGATGACTTCGTCCTTGTACTTGATGCCCTTGCCGTTGTAGGGCTCGGGCTTGCGGCGGGCCCGCATGTCCGCGGCGAACTGGCCGACGGCCTTCTTGTCCGGGCCCTTCACCGTGACGAACTGCTTGTCCACCGTGACCTCGAGGCCGGCGGGGATCGGCATGATGATCGAGTTGGCGAAGCCAACGGTGAGCTTGAGATTCTTGCCCTGGATGGCGGCGGTCCAGCCGACGCCGATCACTTCCATGGTCTTCTCGTAGCCCTTGGAGACGCCTTCGACCGCGTTCTGCAGGAGCGCCCGAGTGGTGCCCCAGTAGGCGCTCGCGGCGGGGCTGTCGGAGTACTCCTCCGCGATGGCCACGTCGAGCTTCTTGCCGGCCTCGTCGAAGGTGACCTTGACCTCATCGCGCACGGGGACCGTGAGCGTGTGCTTGGCGCCCGAGATCGTGACCTTGTCGGCGGCGACCTGGGCCTTCACGCCGGCGGGGAGGACGACTGGCTTCTTTCCGATACGAGACATGGTCTGTTGCTCCTCATCTGGTTCAACGCCGGACGGCTTCGACACCTGGAAACTCGATCAACCGACGAGGCAGAGCAGCTCGCCACCAACACGTTCGGTGCGGGCCTTGCGGTCGCTCATCACGCCGCGGGAAGTGGAGACGATGGCGATGCCCAGGCCCTGGAGGGGGCGGGGCAGCTCCTCGACGCGCTGGTAGACGCGGCGGCCGGGCTTGGACTCGCGCCGCAGCCAGTGGAGGACGGTCTCGCCGCGCGGGCCGTACTTCAGCTTGACCTTGATGCGGCCCTGGCGGCCGTCATCGACGACCTCGTAGCCTTCGATATAGCCCTCGTCGCGCAGGACGTCGGCGATACCGCGGCAGACCTTGGAGTTGAGGCACTCGACGGTCTTGGCCTTGATGCTCGCGCCGTTGCGGATGCGGGTGAGCATGTCTGAGATGGGGTCGTTCATCGACATCGGGCAGTCCCTGTGGCGCGCCGTGCGCCGTCAAATCTCGTGGGTCGGAAAAGAGCGTTGGCGTTGAGGATCACCAGCTTGACTTGCGCATGCCGGGGATCTTGCCCTCGAGCGCGAGCTTTCGGAGCATGATGCGGCTGATGCGGAACTTGCGGTAAACGCCGCGGGCGCGGCCCGTGAGCTCGCACCGGCGCACGATGCGGGTGCTGAACTTGGGCTTGCGGTTCGCCCGTGCTGTCTGTGCCTTGGTCGCCATACGTTTCTTCTCCGTCGTTCCGTACGCGGTTCGTCTGATTCGTTATGCGGCTCGTGGCTCGCGCTTTTCCTCGCGCCGGAAGGGCATGCCGAGCTCCGCGAGGACGAAGCGGCTGAGTTCGGGCGAGGAGTTGCTGAAGACCATGTTGATGTTCATGCCGTGGGTGAACGTCACCTCGGCCATGTTGATCTCGGGGAACACGCCCTGCTCCGACAGGCCCATGGCGTAGTTGCCCTGGCGGTCGAAGCTGCGGTCGTTGAGGCCCCGGAAGTCCTTGATACGCGGGGTCGCGAGGTTGATGAGGCGGTCGAGGAAGTGCCACATGCGCTCGCGGCGGAGGGTGACCATCGCGGCGGTCTCGTAGCCCTCGCGGACCTTGAAGTTCGACACGCTCTTCTTGGCCTTGAGGACCACGGGCTTCTGGCCGCTGATCCGGGTGAGCGTGTCGAGCACGGTCTGCTTCACGTTCGGCGGCAGCTTCGTGCCGTCGAGGTGGCGGCCCATGTTGACGTTGATCACGATGGAGCGCAGCCGCGGCTGGGCCATCGGGTTGCCGAGGCCGAACTTTTCGGCGAGGCCCTTGCGGACCTTCTCCTCGTACACGCCCTTGAGGCGGGGCGGGGGGAGCGGGCCGACGGGCGCATCGTCGTCGCCCTTCTTCTTGCCCTGCGGCTTCTTGGTCATGTCCTTGGCCATGGATCGATTCCGGATGAGATCGCGAGTGTTGGTCGCGGGTGCTTACTTCTTGGCGGACTTGGACGGCTTGGCGGCGTGCTTCTTCTTGGCGTCAGGGCCGCGGACGACGCCGAGCTCCTGGCCGCCGCGGGCCGCGACGCGGACCTTGCTGCCGTCGGGCTTGGTGACGAAGCGGACGCGGGTGGCGCGGCCGTCAACGACAGGGCTGACGTTGGAGATGTGGATCGACGCCTCGCGGGTCACGATCCCGCCCTGGGGATTGAGGCGGGTCGGCTTGAGGTGCTTGGTGCGGAGGTTAATGCCCTTGACGATGACGCGGTCCTCCTTGGTGAGGATGCGCATGATCGTCCCGACCTTGCCCTTGTGAGAGCCGCTGGTGACGATGACGTTGTCGCCGGTGCGTACGTGGCGTGCCATAGTTCAGACGACCTCCGGTGCGAGGGAGACGATCTTCATGTAGTTCTTCTCGCGCAGCTCGCGGGCGACCGGCCCGAAGATGGGGGTGCCCTTGGGGTTGCCGTCGTCGCCGATCAGCACGACCGCGTTGGCGTCGAACTTGACGTAGGAGCCGTCGGCGCGGCGGGTGGCCTTGGTGGTGCGGACAACGACGGCCTTGGACTTGTCGCCGGCCTTGACGTCCGCGCCGGGGAGGGCCTTCTTGATCGAGACCAGAACGCGGTCACCGATCCCGGCCATCCGGCGGGTGAAGGCGCCGCTCCGGGTGGAGCCGCCGTAGACGCGGATCACGTAGGCCTCCTTGGCCCCGCTGTTGTCCGCGACTTCACATCGTGTTTCCTGCTGCAGCATCTTCGTTCACCTTTCGCGGCGGCCGCGGGCGTGCGGCCGGACGCGTGAAATCTCAGTCCTTGATCAGCTCGACGCGACGGCTCTTCTGGACGATGCGGACGAGGCGCCAACGCTTGGTCTTGCTGATGGGCCGGCACTGGGCGACCTCGACGGTGTCGCCGAGGCGTGACTCGTTGCCCTCGTCGTGCACGTGGAGGACGGTGCGCTTGGCGACGAACTTGCCGTACTTGGGGTGGCGCTCCTTGAACTGCACCACCACCTTGCGGGTCTTGGCGCGCTTGTCGGATTCCACCACGCCCACCTTGGTGCCGTGGAGCTGCGCGGGCTCTGCCGGAGCGTTCTGAGCGGTCTTGCTGTTCGTCGTCTTGGCCATGGCGGCTTATCCGTTTCCTTGTACGCCCGGGGTCACCGGGTTCGCTGTCGAGTTCAGCTCTTCCGTGCGCGGCGGGCCGACTGCTCGGTCATGACACGCGCGATCGCCTTCTTGGTCTTCCCGTAGCGGGACGTGTCGTCCACCTTCTCGGTGACGAACTGCGAGCGGACCGTGTGGAGCTCGTTGCGGAGGCGCTTGACCTCGATCCCGAGTTCCTCGTCCGTCATCTTGCGAACTTCGTTGCGCTTGTCGTCAACCTTCATCGTTCGATCCTCATTCGATCCAGTCGTTGCGTTCGTCGTGCTTGGACGGGCTTACACCGAGAGGCGGCGTCCGACGAAGCGGCACTTCACGGGCATCTTCATCGCGACGCGGACGAGGGCCTTCTTGGCGAGGGCCTCGGGGACGCCGGCGATCTCGAAGAGCATGGTGCCGGCCTTCACGCGGGCCGCCCAGTAGTCGACGTCGGCCTTACCCGTGCCCATTCGCGTCTCAAGGGGCTTCTTGCTGATGGGCTTGTCGGGGAAGACGCGGATGAACAGCTTGCCCTCGCGCTTCAGGAAGTGCTGGGCCGCGATGCGGCCGGCCTCGAGCGTGCGGGCCGGGACCCATGCGCCCTCGGTGGCCTGAAGGCCGAACTCGCCGAAGGCGACGTAGTTGCCCTTGGTCGCCTTGCGGGGGCGGACACGCCGCATCTCCTTGCGGTACTTGACTCGTTTCGGCATCAACGCCATGCGTCACACTCCGTCTGCTGCGAAAGCACTTGCGGGGCTTAGCGGCGGCCGCGGGCGCGGGCCCGGCCACCGGCGGCCTTCGATTCGGTCTCGTCAACCATTCCCTGGGTGTACATGCCTTTGTAGATCCAGCACTTCACACCGATCGACCCGTAGGTGGTGAAGGCCTCGGAGTGGGCGTAGTCGATGTTGGCCTGGAGCGTGCTCAGCGGGAGGGAGCCGAGCTTGACCGCCAGGACGCGGCTCATCTCGGCGCCGCCGAGGCGCCCGGAGATCTGGATCTTGACGCCCGTCGCGCCCGCCTGCATCGCGGCCTCGGCACGCATCTTCACGACGCGGCGGAAGCTGGCACGCTTGCGGAGCTGCTCGGCGACGCTCTCGCCAACGAGCTTGGCATCGAGGTCCGGGTTCTTGATCTCGATGATCGAGATCGAGACCTTGCGGCCGGTCATCAGCTGCAGCTCTTCCTGCAGCCGGTCAACCTCCGCGCCCTTGGGGCCGATCACCAGGCCCGGGCGGGCCGTCTTGACGATGATCTTGAGCTCCTCGCGGGTACGCTCGATGTGGATATCGCTGACCGCGGCGTGGGGGGGCTGGCGGTTGAAGCGCTTGTCGAGGAACTTGCGGAGCTTCTCATCCTCGATGAGGAGCTCGCCGTACAGGGCCTTGGGGGCGTACCAGCGGCTCTTGTGAGCCTCGGTGATGCCGACCCGGAACCCGAATGGATGCGTCTTCTGTCCCATAGGTTCAGCGTTCCTCCACGCCCACGGTGATGTGGGTCATGCGCTTGAGAATCGGGTGAGCGCGGCCGCGGTCCTTGGGCTGGAATCGCTTCATGACCGGCCCGTTGGCGACGGTGCTCTCGGCGACGACGAGGGCGCCCGCGTCGGCGCCCGCCAGCACGGCCTCGGCGTAGGCGGCCATGAGGGCCTGCTTGACGTCCACCGCGGCACGCTTGGTGGTGAAGCTCAGCAGGTTCACGGCCTGGTCGAAGTTCTTGCCGCGGATCAGGTCCACCAGCAGCTTCGCCTTGCGCGGGCTGCCGCGGTGGTAGCGGAAGACGTTGGTGAAGCGGGAGATGTCCTTGGGCTGGCAGCCGAGCGCCTGCGCCATGGCGCGGATGTCCTCGGCCTTGCAGCGGGGGTGGTCGTTGCCGCGCATCCAGTTCTGGACGGCGGAGACGGCCCGGTCCTTCATCAGGCCCGTGCGCTCGACGGCGCGGGCGAGCGCTTCGACGCTCACTCCGGCCTCCGCGGCGCGGCTCTTCAGCTTGTCGGGGTTGATCCTCACGGCCTGTTTCCTTCGTGAACTCGGTTAGCGGGGCGAGTGCATCGCTCCGGGGTGATTACTTCTTGCCGCCGGTCGCGCCGGCCTCCATGCCTTCCTTCTTGTTGGTGTGGCCGCGGAAGGTGCGGGTGATGCTGAACTCGCCGAGCTTGTGTCCGACCATGTCCTCGGTGACGAAGACATCGAGGAACTGGCGGCCGTTGTGGACCTTGAAGGTGTGGCCGATGAACTCGGGCACGATGGTGCAGCTGCGTGCCCAGGTCTTCATGGGCTCGCGCTTGTTCTGCTGGTTGAGCTTCTCCACCCGGCGGTAGAGTCGCTCGTCAACGTGCGGTCCCTTCTTGAGGCTGCGTCCCATGGCTGTGGTTCCGTTGCTCGTGCTGCTCGTCTAGGGATTACTTCTTCTGGCCGAAGCGCTTGCTGACGCGGCGGCGGATGATCAACTTGGTCGAGGCCTTCTTGCGGTCGCGGGTGCCGCCGCCCTTGGCGAGCGTGCCCGTGGGGCCGACCGGCGGACGGTTGCCCTTCGAACGGCCGGAGCCGCCGCCCAGCGGGTGGGCGTTGTGGCTCTTGGCGACGCCGCGGGTCTTGGGCCGGATGCCCAGGTGACGCGACAGGCCGGCCTTGCCGAGGCGGCGGTTCTGGTGGTCGGAGTTGCCGACGACGCCGACGGTCGCGCGGCAATCGATGGGCACCTTGCGGAGCTCGCCGGAGGGGAGCATGATCGTCGCGTGCGAGCCTTCCTTGTTCATCAGCTTCGCGGCGCGGCCGGCGGAGCGGCAGAGCTGCGCGCCGTGCCCGGGCTGGAGCTCGACACAGTGAATGTCGAGGCCCGCGGGGATGTCGCGGAGACGCATGTTGTTGCCGGGCTTGGGCTCGATCGGGCCGTCGCCGCTGGAGAGGATCTCATCGCCGTCGGTCACGCCGACGGGGGCGATGATGTAGCGCTTCACGCCGTCGGTGTACTGCACGAGGGCGATGTTGGCCGAGCGATTCGGGTCGTACTCGATCCCGACGACCTTGCCCTCGATGCCGTCGCGATCGGCGCGACGGAAGTCGACGACACGGTACATTCGCTTGGCGCCGCCGCCGCGGCCGCGGACGGTGATCTTGCCGCTGTGGTTGCGGCCCGAGGTCTTCTTGAGGGGACGCAGGAGCGAACGCTCCGGCGAGCCCTTGGTGACTTCGTCGCCCGAGACGATCGACGCGTTGCGTCGCCCGGCGCTGGTCGGCTTGTAGATTCGGATACCCATCGTGGAACCTCATCTCGGTGCGTCGCTGCCGACGCGCCGTCTCTCAGAACAGTTCGATCGTGCTTCCCTCGGCCAGGCGGACGGTGGCGAGCTTTGTAGTGGACTCGCGGCGGATGCCGTACTTGAAGCGGCGATGCTCGCCCTTGCGGGTCTGCGTATTGACGCGCTCGACCTTGACGTTGTAGAGCTCTTCGACCGCGCGCTTGATGTCAACCTTCGTGGCACGGGGGTTGACGACGAACGCGTAGCGATTCTGCTCGTTCATCCCCCAGGTGCCCTTCTCGGTGATGAGCGGGCGCTTGATGACATCGATGGACTTCATCAGGCGGCCTCCTTCTTACGACGGCCGAGCGGGTTGATCTTGGCTTCCTTGGTGGTCTGGGCCTGCGGGCCGTCGAGGAACGCCTGCAGGTCGGCCTTGGTGATCACCAGGTAGCGGTGGTTCAGCAGCTCGAAGCAGTTGAGCTGCGACGGCTGGCAGAGGGTGATCGTCTCGATGTTGCGGCCGGAGCGCCGGACCGCGTCGTTGTCGACGCCGACGGCGACCAGAGCGGTGCGGTCGACCTTGATCGCGTCGAGGAACGCGACGAAGTCCTTGGTCTTCGGGGCGGGCATGGACAGGGCGTCCACGATGCGGACCTCGTTATCGACGAGCTTGGCGAGGAGCGCGTTGAGATTCGCCTTGCGGCGCATCTTCTTCGGCATCTCCTTGCGGTAGTCCTCGTGGTCGCGCTGCTTGTGGTGCGCGTGGCCGCCGCCGCGGAACTGCGGGACCTTCTTGTCACCGTGCCGAGCGCGGCCGGTGCCCTTCTGCTTGTAGATCTTCTTGGTGGAGCCTTCGACGGCGTGGCGGTTCTTGGTTCGCGACGTTCCGACGCGGGAGTTCGCGTGGTACATCACGTATGCCTGCTTGATCAACGCGGGGTTGACCTCGCCGCCCAGCTTCGCGGCGTCGATGGACAGCTTGCCCACCTCGACGCCCTTCATGTTGATGACGGGGACATCCATCTGTCGCCTCTCGTCTGACGCCTCTGATTGAGCCGGGACCGTTCCCGTCTCACGAACCCTTCGCCTATCCGGCTCGCCCGCCTGTTACTGCGTGGGGGCGGCTCGGAATCGACTCGGCTGTCGTTCCCGATATCCGGCGACGGGCCGGAGACCGGTTCAACCTCTTGTTTCCGCCCGCCGGTTTCCTTCCGGACCCTGCGGGCCCGACGACCGTGATTCCTCACGACCGCCGGAATATCTCATTCCCTCGTGCGGCGACCGGCCGCGGCGTAGGGATTACTTCTTCGCGGCCTCCGAGACCTTCTTGGCCTTGGAGCGGCTCAACCGGACGGCTGGCCGAACCATGACGAACCCCTCGTTCGGCCCGGGCACCGCGCCCTTGACGATGACGAGGTTCTGGGCGGGGTCGAGCTTGACCAGGTCCAACGAGCGAACGGTGACGCGCTCGGCACCCATGTGCCCGGCCATCCGCTTGCCCTTCTTGATCTTGCCCGAGAAGCCACGGTTCGTCGCGTGGCCGCCCTGGGAGCCCGGCGCGCGGTGCTTACGCTCGGTGCCGTGGCTGGCGAACATGCCCTTGAAGTTGTGACGCTTCATCGTGCCCTGGAAGCCCTTGCCCTTGCTCGTCGCGACGACGTCCACGTAGGTGGCGCCCTCGAGCGCGGACACGGTCAGCTCCTGGCCGAGCGAGAACTCCGCGGCCTTGTCCGCGGCGACGCGGAACTCGCGGTGGAAACGCTTGGGGGCCGCGCCGGCCTTCGCGTCGTGCGCGATCTGGGGGATCGTGGCGCGACGCGGCTTGGCATCGCCCCAGCCGACCTGCACGGCGGTGTAGCCGTCCTTGTCGGCGGTGCGAACCTGGGTGACCACGCATGGACCAACCTGGAGGACCGTCACCGGGAGGCTGACGCCCTCGTCGTTGAACATGCGGGTCATGCCGAGCTTTTTACCGAGCAGCAGCATGAGAAAGGCTCCGAAAGGCAGTGCTTCGTGCCTCGATGGGCAGAGGAAGCGGACGAAATCGAAACAACAAACCCCACACGGGTTTCCGCGTGGGGTCCGACAACTAGGCCTTGATCTTCACGAACACGCCCGCCGGGACGATGAGTCGATTGAGGGCATCAACCGTGCGGGGATTCGGCTCGAGGATGTCGATGATGCGCTTGTGTGTGCGGATCTCGAACTGCTCGCGGGACTTCTTATCGATGAACGGGCTGCGGAGGACGGTGTAGCGCTCGATGCGCGTGGGGAGGGGGATCGGACCGGCGACCTTCGCGCTGGTGCGTTTGGCGTGCTCGACGATTTCTTTCGCCGAGGCGTCAAGCGCCAGGTGGTCGTAGGCTTCCATTCGAATTCGGATGCGACCGCCGCTCATCGTGTCATCCCGCGATTACTCGAGGCTCTTCCGGTACAAGAACACAGGCCCGCGCAAAGCAGGGCGAGCCGGAAAGATACGAGCCTCGATTCGAATGTCAACGAACAGGCCGGCCGGGATGCGAAGATTTTGCGTACAACCGCTTTGCACAGCAGCAGTTCACCCCCCTGCTGCTGACCGCCCGATTGGAGAGCAATGATGCACCAGACCCTGCCGTTTCGCTTGGCGAACGTGGCTCGCCGGGCCGCCTGCTCGATGGCTATTTGTTCGGCCTTTTTTATCGGAGCCATGTCGGGGCTTGCACAGCCGCAGAAGCCGAGGGCGGCCCGTGGCCAGACGGTTGAACTCTCCGAGGACCGCTTCCACTTGGATGAAGTCGGGCTGACGATCCAGTTCCCGGTTGGGGCGATTGCTCAGACCGCCAAGATCGGGGAGCGCCGGTCGGTGCAGATCGTGCCGGAATCTGAAGACTGGGTGGTGAACATCCAGACGCCGGTGGATACCTCAGGCAAGAGCAGCATTACGGAGGCCGCGGATAACACGCTGGCCCTGCTTCAGGGGGCCTATGGGGTCACTGATCCTGACCAGAAGTTGATTCTGGAGACGAAGGTCAAGATTCTTGACCGGACGTCGAACCTCAAGGTCACCGGCGGAGCGGAGTGCGAAAGGCTGTACGTTTCAGTGCCGCGGCCTGACGGATCAAGCTTGGTGAAGGGGTATTCAATCTTCAAGCCGTCGGGCAACCAGTTCGTGGTGTTCGAACTGATCACGGCGGAGGAGAAGTTCCCAGCGGTGCGACCGCTGTATGAGGCGAGCGTCGCCACAGCGCAGTTCCTTGATACGACGTCGCTTAACGTGTCGCGCGGGTCGCTGGTGAAGGCGGGAGACACGTTCTTTGCCGGCCTGGCAGCGCAGGATTACGAACGGGTGCTCACGGGTAAGGACGAGATCGTCCATCGCTTGGCGCTGCCGGCACGCACGGGGAGTGCGGGAGACGCGATGGAACTTGGGTTCCGGACGATGAGATTCTGGAAGGGGCAACGCTCAGAGATCGGCGGAACAACCGGCCGCCGCGCGGGGCAGGACGAGGGGTACCTCGCGCGGATTCAGGCCCGGCTGCTGCACGGGGACAACGTGATCGATTCGGAGGGGGTGTACTTCATGACTCCGGACCGCGCCGAGGAGGCGTGGGTGCTACGGACCGTGGTGTGGGGAAAGAACGGGGAGCAGGTCGCAAAGGCGACGGAGACAGGTGCCCGGTTCGGGACGGACCTGAGCGTTTCGATCAGCGACAGCGGACAGGCGACGGAGGATGTCCGGCCGTTTGTTCCGGCGGAGGGGTACATCAGCCAGTTTGAGCTGTTTTTGCTGCACCGTCTGATGATCTCAAAGGAGATCCGGGCGGAGCTCGGGAC
>JAEYNG010000068.1 GCA_023412695.1 Planctomycetota bacterium
CACGTCAAGACCGTCAAGGGCAAGGGGTTCGATTTCGCCGAGAGCGACTCGAGCACGTTCCACTCGCCCTCGCCGTTCGTTCGCGAGGGCTGTCGCGTCGAGCTGAAGAAGGACGGCCGTTCGTTCACCGGCGCGTTCGGCGAGGCGATGGTGGACCTGATGACGCGCGACCCGAAGGTGGTCGCCGCGACCGCCGCGATGCCCGATGGCACGGGCATTTCGAAGGTGCTGCCGCTCTTCCCCGATCGCGCGTTCGATACGGGGATCTGCGAATCGCACGCGATGGACATGATGGCGGGGCTCGCCAAGACGGGCTGGAAGCCGTTCTTCGCGGTGTACTCGACGTTCCTGCAGCGAGCGTTCGACCAGTGCTTCCAGGAGTCGAGCCTGCAAGGGCTGCCGGTGCGGCTGTGCCTCGACCGCGCGGGGCTGGTCGGCGGCGACGGCGCGGTGCACCACGGCTTCTGCGACACCGCCCTGCTCCGCACGCTCCCGAACGCCGCGATCACCGCGGCGATCGACGAGCCGAGCATGCTCGCCGCGATCGAGTTCATGCGGACATACGAGGACGGTCTGTCGAGCGTGCGCTACCCGCGCGACAACGTCTCGCCGCTTGTGACCGAGCGGCTGGGCGACACCCCGCCGTTCGTGCTGGGCAAGGCGCGCTGCCTGACGCCGGGGCTCGACGTGCAGCGCGGCGCAACGCCCGACGTCGCGGTGCTGGCGTTCGGCACGCCGGCGATCGACGCCCTCAAGGCCGCGGACGAGCTCGCCGGCGAGTACCGCGTCGCCGTGTACGACGCCCGGTTCGCCAAGCCGATCGACACCGATCTTGTCCGCGCCATTTACAGCGCGGGCGTGCCGGTCGTCACGGTCGAGGATCACAGCGTGGTCGCGGGCTTCGGCGCGGCGGTCATCGAGGCCGCGCAGGAGCTCGGCGTCGATGCCTCCCGCACGCTGCGGCTGGGCATCCCCGACCACTGGATCATCCAGGACTCCCGGAGCAAGCAGCTCGCCGAGGCGGGGATCGATCAGGCGGGCATCGCCCGCGCGATCCGCAAGGCGGCCGAGCTGCGCACGACCGTAACGGACCCGGCCCAGCCCGTCGCGGTTCGCCACGGCGATCACGCCACCGTCACGACCTGACCGATGCACCGCACCGCGCTGATCATCGTCAACACCGCCAAGCCCGAGGCTGTGCAGGCCGCGGCTCACGTCCGGCGGCTGGTTGTCAGCGCCGGGGGCAAGGTCGCGGCGGAGATCCCGGCCGAGACGGGGCCGGTCGATCCGTCCCTGCTCAAGGGCGTTGACCTCGCGATCGTGCTCGGCGGCGACGGGACGCTGCTCAGCCAGGCACGCCGGCTGGTGACGACCGGTCTCCCGTTGCTCGGTGTGAATCTAGGCAAAGTTGGCTACATGGCCGAGTTCGACCTCGAGGCACTGGCACAGCAGGCGGCGCACCTGTTCTCCGATGCGGAGTTGACAATCCAGGATCGGCCGATGCTGCGGGTGGACGTCGTCCGACGCGATGGCCGGACTGAGCCGGCGGGGCTCGCGCTGAACGACGCGGTGATTACCGCGGGCCCCCCGTACCGCATGATCGGCCTGTCGGTCCGGATTGACGGTCACCCGGGGCCGCGGATCGACGGTGACGGGCTGATCGTCTCGACGCCGATCGGCTCGACGGCGTACAACGTCTCGGCGGGCGGGCCGATCGTGGCCCCCAGCGTGCCGGCGATGGTGGTGACGCCGATCGCCGCCCACTCTCTGTCCTTCAGGCCGGTGGTGGCGTCGCTCGATTCAACGATCGAGTTGACCGTCGAGCGGGCAAACGCCGACCCCGCGGGCATGGGGACAACCCTGGTTCTGGACGGCCAATCCGCGACCACGCTGGCAGACGGGGACCAGGTCCGGATCCACCGCAACGGTCTCGCGGCCCGGTTCGTCAGCAACCCGAACGGCTCGTACTGGGCAACGCTGATCAACAAGATGCGGTGGGCGGTGCCCCCGAAGGGGCGGTGACGCCTCGACCGGGCGGTGGGAGCGGCCTATTGTCTCGGCCCACCCGGCCCCGATCGCGGACCGTCCAGGCGAACGCCAGGAGGTCTCGCCCAGGGCGCAAGTCCCGGGTGGACAGACGTTTGGAGGGCCCGATGCCCAAGAATAAGAGCCACAAGGCCAGCCTGAAGCGGATCCGCCTGACGGCGACCGGCCTTGTCCGTCACAACCGCGCGTTCGGCAAGCACCTTCGCTCGCACAAGAGCAGCAAGCGGCTGCGTCGCCTGCGCACGGACAAGTTCATGTCCAACCCCGAGGCGAAGCGCCTCGAGAAGCTGCTGTTCCGCCGGCTGCGTGGGCGCGACCAGGCCCGCCACACCCTCCGCAAGAGCCCGACGCCGCAGCAGCGTGCGGCGGCCCGCGCGGAGAAGGCCAAGGCCGCGAAGACGACGGCGAAGCCCTGAGCCACCGCCGATCTGCAACAGCACTGTCGACACAACTGAACACGACCCTGTCCGTCGGGCCAAAGCCGGCCGGAACCCACGGCCGCCCCGCACGCGACGCAACCCCGGAGCCTCTCCATGCCACGTATTCGTAAGGGCGCAGCCCGCACCCAGGCCCGCAAGCGGATCCTCCGCGCCGCCCGCGGTTACTACGGCTCGAACCACAAGTCCAAGTACCGCGCCGAGTACGCGGTTTTCCGCGCCGGCGTGTACGCCTTCCGCGACCGCCGCCGCCGCAAGCGCGACATGCGCCGCCTCTGGATCACCCGCATCACCGCGGCGTGCCGGATGCGTGAGTGCCGCTACAGCCAGTTCATCAACGGGCTGAAGCTCTCGGGCATCCTCCTCAACCGCAAGATGCTGAGCCAGATCGCGATCGAGGACCCCAAGGTCTTTGACCAGATCTGCGCCACGGCGATCAAGAGCGCCAAGGCCGTGCCGGCCAAGGCCTGAGTCCTACGCTCACGGCATGCCGCTTTCCTCCTGGTGGGTGAACGATCTGCTCGCGGACTTCGGTCCCAGCGGACCGTTCATGCTGACATCGTGGATCGTCTGGGTGATCGGCTCGATCGTGCTGCATGAGCTTGCGCACGGGTGGGCGGCGATCGCCTCGGGCGACCGCACGCCGATCGAGACCGGCCACATGACCTGGAACCCGGTCGTGCACATGGGCTGGCCGAGCCTGCTGATGTTCGCGATCATCGGGATCGCCTGGGGTGCCATGCCCGTGAATC
>JAEYNG010000177.1 GCA_023412695.1 Planctomycetota bacterium
CCCGCACCCCGTCTCCCGCCCCCGACGCCACGATCGTTCGAGCAAAGCACAACGCCCCCGCCCGCCACGCACGACACACCTACGAGAGTGAACCGCGTGGATGTTCGGGGGTTTCGCCTGTTCGCGAGACACTTGCACGCCCGCACGATACCGGCCGCCCCGACGCCGGCCGGCCGCGCACGTGTCACCCTGCCGTTGCATGCAAGAGCGTGGCAAACGCCCGCGCACCGGCCTAACCGGCACAGTGTGCCCGACCGCCGCCGCGCCTGTCAAGTCGGCTCACCAGTCGCGGTCCCGCCCGCCCGGTCCGCGGCTCGTCCCGACGACTGTCGTCCGCTCGCTCGGCCGGTACAGCGCCCCCTCCGCATCCCGTGGAGGCTCGTGGTACTGCTGCTCGCGGTAATACCCGGCCGCCATCCGCTCACCAATCCTGGGGGCAAACTTGGCCACCGCCGTGTTCATCTTCGCCCGGTATCCGACCTTCTTGGCCCGCGTCGGCGTACCCGCTGCCTTGAGGATCGCCGTCGCCACCTGTTCCGGGTCGATCTGCGGCTCTGGCAGCTTCGGCTCTAGCGGCATGTAGTTCCGGGCGTGCTGCGGGAACGGCGTGTTTACCGCTGTTGGCTGGATCAACGTGATCGAGATCGGTGCCTGATCGACCTCGATCAGCTCAACCCGGAGCGCATCCGTCAGCCCCTTCACCGCGTGCTTCGACGCCGTATACATCCCCTGCAGCGGGATTACCGCCTCGGACACCTCGCTCCCCACGTTGATCAGCGCCCCATGCGACTCCTGCAAATACGGCAGCGCGACCATCGACCCGTGGTACACCCCCCAGAAGTTCGTCTCGAACAGCCGACGGCTGTCCTCCTCGCTCACCTCATCGAGGCGGCCATAGATCGACACCCCCGCGTTATTCACCCATGTATCGATCCGGCCAAACCGGTTGACCGCCCTACGCGCCAGTTCCTCAACCTGTTCACGGTCCGACACGTCGCAGCACACCGCGATCGCCTCGCCGCCGTTCTCGTTGATCCGGGACACGATCTCCCGCAGCGCGTGCGAGCTCCTCGCCGCCAAGACGAGTCTCACACCTTTCCTCGCCGCCATCTCGGCCGTCGCCAGGCCGATCCCGCTCGACGCGCCCGTGATCACCATCACCTGCTCATGCAACGGCTTGAGATGCACATCCATGTTCAGTCCTTTCACCGTGTAATCGACTCTTCCCGCCACGTTCGAAGTCGCCATGAGCCGTCCATGAATCGACGTACATCCAGTCCATGGAACGATCCCTAGCCTCTCCCGATGCCCAATCGGGAGTCCGCGGCACACCCTCAGCTTCAACGCACCACCGGCCTCGCCGGAGCGGTGTTCCTCGGCCTCGGCTCGATCATCGGCACCGGCGTCTTTGTCAGCATCGGCCTTGCCGTCGGCATCGCCGGCGCATCGGTCATGCCCGCCATCCTCATCGCCGCCTCCCTCGCCCTCTGTAACGCCCTCAGCAGCGCGCAGCTCGCCGCCGTCCATCCCGTCAGCGGCGGGACGTACGAGTACGCCTACCAACGTCTCTCGCCCGCTCTCGGGTTCACCGCCGGATGGATGTTCCTCTGTGCCAAGACAGCCTCGGCGGCGGCCGCCGGGCTGGGCTTCGGGTCCTACATTGCGGAATCGCTTGCCCTAACCCTTCCATATGGACGGCAATCGATAGCCCTTTCACTCATCGCGATCCTGACGCTCGCTGTTGCCCTCGGCCTCCGCCGCGCGTCGCAGCTCAACACACTCATTGTCGCCGCCTCGCTCAGCGCACTTGTCGCGATGGTGGTCGTTGCCGCGCCGCAGGTACCCGGGCGAGCGGCCGAGACGTTCGCTGCGATGGTCCCCGCGGGCGGCTCATCGCCGCAGCAGTGGGGGAGTTGGGCCGCTGCCACCCTCCACGCCGCGGCGTTGATGTTCGTCGCCATCACCGGCTACGGCCGACTCGCAACGCTGGGCGAAGAAGTCCGCGATCCCGCGCGCACCATTCCTCGCTCCATCCTGCTCACCCTCGCCCTCGCCACCGCGCTCTACGTCATAGTCGCGTTCACCGCGATAAGCACGCTCGGCGCACCCGGTTTCGCGGTCGCAGCCGACACCGGTGCTCCACTCGAAGCGGTCGCCCAAGCCGCCTCCGGTCCAGCCCTCGCGCGTGTCGTGGCGATCGGCGCGCTCGCCGCGATGGCCGGTGTCTTGCTCAACCTGATCCTCGGCCTGTCCCGCGTCGCTCTCGCCATGGCACGGCGGCGCGACATGCCCGGCTTCGCCGCACGTCTCAACCGCGCCCGCACAACCCCGGTCGCGGCGGTCTGGATCGTCGGCATCGCCATTGCCGCGCTCGCGGCGTTCGGCAGCATCAAAACCGCGTGGTCCTTCAGCGCGTTCACCGTGCTCGTCTACTACGCGCTCACCAACGTGGCCGCGCTCCGCCTCAACGCGGCCGAGCGTCGCTTCCACCCTGTATTTGCATGGGCCGGACTTGCCGGCTGCCTCTTCCTTGCCGCGTGGGTAGACGCCCGAACCTGGGCCGCGGGCACAGCGCTCATCGCCGTCGGCCTGCTCTGGCAT
>JAEYNG010000244.1 GCA_023412695.1 Planctomycetota bacterium
TCTTGCCGACGCCGCCCTTCTGGTTCAGCAGCGCGATGGTGCGGACCGGCCGCGACGAGCCGGGGTACGGAGAAGGGGGTGTGGCGGTGGACATCAGCCGGAGTATACGGGGGCCGATGCGGGTCCCGGTCGGGCTTCAGGCGGCCTTGTGGTCGGCGGGCGAACGATGAGCACCGGCGGGCGGGACCGCGGGGGAAGCGCCCGCCGACGCCACTGGGCCGGCGGGAATGAGGGGCGTGGAGACCCGCTGCGCGGCGGCCTCGGCGGCCTGCTGCTCCTGGTTGCGCCGGGCGATCTTGAACGCGGTAACGCCAATGAACGCGACGAAGACGAGCGTCAGGGCGTAGGTGACGCGGGCGCGGCCCTCGGTGACGGCGATCCCGAGCACGGCAAAGCCCGCGGAGAAGCCGTAGAGGGCGAAGACGGCACCTTTTACGCCGAGGGCCCGCTTGAGCATGTGGTGCAGGTGCTGGTCGTCGGCGTCGGAGATGCTCTTGCCGGCGAGCTTGCGACGGACGATCGCCAGGCACGTGTCGATGATCGGGATGAGGTAGATGATCAGGCCGGCAAGCACGAGGTCCGTGCGGCCGGTGTCGCCGAGCGTGAGCACGATGACGATCGTGCAGAAGCCCAGCAGGAGGGAGCCGGCATCGCCGAGGAAGATGTTCGCGGGGTTGAAGTTGTATGGCAGGAAGCCGAGGCACGCCCCGAGCACGCCGAGGCAGAGGATGATGCGCGAGGCATCGAGGACGCCGTCATCGGTGCTCGCCATCGAGAGCGCGATGAAGAGCAGGCCGACGTTGGCGATCGCCGTGACGCCGGAGGCGAGGCCGTCGAGACCGTCGATCAGGTTCGAGGCGTTGCAGGCCCCGAGAACGAAGATCGCGATGATCGCAGTGCCTACCCAGTAGACAAGGTCGATCGACAGCCCGCCGCCGCCGGGCATCGGGATCGTCAACAGAACGGTTTCGAGGCCGTTCTGCATGTGCACCGGAAGGCCGAGCGCGTGCGCGATCGGGATCATCGCGCCCGCGGCGACACGTACGCCGATTGTCTCGGTGGCGAGGGCCGCGGCGGCGAAGAGCATGCCGGCGATCTTGGCACGCGGGTGGATTCCCTTGATGTCGTCGAGCAGCCCGCAGGCCATGATCACGGTCATGCCGATAAGGATCCAGACGGACAGGCCGCCCGGCAGGCCGGGCCGCTCGTGCTTGGATTGGTGGAACTCAACAAGACCATGGAGCGGGGCGGTGTATGCGAAGATCACGCCCAGGAGGATGCCAAAGTAGACGGCGACGCCGCCGAGGTAGGCCGTCGGCGATTTGTGGATCTTCCGCGCAACGGTCGGCCGGTCGATGACGCCGTAGGCGATCGCCAGACGGCGCATGACGGGGGTGAGCAACAGCGTCGTCAGAAAGGCGACGACCAGGACACCGATGTAGTTGTGGAAGATCTCGAGGCGGAGCGGGGCGCCGGACTCGAGTCCTGCGACCCTCTTCAACTCGATCATGTCGGCATGAATGGCCTGCACGCGCTCGTCGAGCGTCTCGATCGCCTTGGCGACGTTCGGGGTAATCCCTGTGGCCGGCGTCTGGACAAGAGGTTGGAGGAGCTGGTGCAGCATCGCTGTGCCCGCGGCTTTAGGCCGCGCCCGCCTCCGATCGGATACTGGGACGGGTGATGACCTCGCCGTGCATCTCGGCGGCGATGTCACGGATGGTCTCTTCGAGCCTGTGCCGCGGCTGGAAGCCGATCGCCTCACGGATCCGCCGCAGATCGGGCTCGCGGCGGCGAAGGTCCTCAAAGCCTGCCGAATAGGCTTGGTCGTAGGGGATCATCCGCTTGCGCGAACTCGAGCCGAGTGTCGCGGCGACAAGGTCGGCCAGCTCGCCGATCGAGATCGAGCGGTCGGAGCCCACATTGAACACGCGCCCGTGACATGCAGGCAGCCGGAGCAGCTTGGGGAGCGCGGCCGCGACGTCGCGGACATCGCAGAAGCAGCGGGTCTGGCGGCCGTCTCCGTGGATCGGCATGTCGGCGTTCTTCAAGGCCGCAGCGACGAGGTTCGGCAGCACCATGCCGTATGACCCGACTTGGCGCGGGCCGACGGTGTTGAAGAAGCGTGCGACCACCGCCGGCATGGCATGCTTCTGGTGGTACGCGAGGGCAAGGTATTCGTCGATCGCCTTGGAACTGGCGTATGACCAGCGGGAACGGGTCGTCGGACCATAGACGACGTCGTCATCCTCGGAGAACGGTGACCGCTCGGACTTGCCGTAGACCTCCGAGCTTGAGGCGATCAGCGTTGGCGCAGGACGTCCGTCAGGGCCGTGCGCGAGCGCGAAGCGGAGCAGGTCCGCCGTGCCGTGCACGTTGGTCTCGATACAGCGGATCGGGTCGTCCACGACGAGGCGTACGCCGACCGCCGCGGCGAGGTGGTAGATTTCATCGAACTGTTCACCCGGCCCGAACGCCGCGAGCGCCTGCGAGAGATCGGCCTCGAGGAATCGGAGGCGTGGGTGGGAGGCGGGAAGGTTCTGCCGTCGGCCGGTGGAGAGGTCGTCCACCACGGTGACGGATGCGCCCTCGGCCAGCAGCAGGTCGGTCAGGTGCGAGCCAATGAAGCCCGCGCCGCCCGTGACGAGCACGCGCGTCCCGCCGGGTGTTTCGGCGGGACGGCTCTGGTGATCGTGTCGGGCATGCGCGGGTGTCGGGCTCACTTGGGTTGGGATTGGTAGGCGTGCGTGGCCTGGATGTTGCGCTTGAAGTATCCGCCCGCGGAAGAGCGTACGGCGTTGACGATAACGCCGAGCATCTCGGCGTGCGTCTCGGAGAGCTGCGAGCGGAGCCGGTTCACGAGGCCGCGCTTCTCGTTGAGCGCGCGGACCACGAGCGCCACCGCGTCGGCGCGGTTGGCGATCGCCATGCCGTCACCCGATACAATCGCGGGCGGCACGTCGATGAGCACTCGGTCGAACTTCGTCGCGGCCTCGCTGATGAGCCGCGCCATCGACTCCGACGAAAGCCGCTCGGGCACGGCCCGGTTCGCGAGGCTGCCGGCCGAGAGGAGGGTGAGGTTCTCGATGCCGGACTCCTGGACGGTCGAATCGAGCGTCCCCTGACCGGCGAGGATGTCGCCAAGGCCCGGAGCCTCGGCGATCTTGAAGATCTTGTGGATCCCGGGACGCCGCAGGTTGGCGTCGATGATGAGGACGCGTTCGCCGGCTCCGGCGCAGGCGATGCCGAGGTTGCAGGCGACGGTCGTTGCGCCCGATCCGGGCATGCCGCCCATGACCACGAGCGAGCGGCGGCCTTCCTGATCCATCTTCTTGATGAGCGGGTTGCGAATGAGCCGGAAGCTCTCCGTAACGACGCCGCCCGGGGTGTCGCGGAACGCCGTCTCGACGGCCTTGGGCCGCGAGGGGTCCTCGCCAGCGTCCGGGACGATGCCCAGGACGTTGACGCGCGGGATGACCGCGAGATCCGCCGGGCCGCGGACGCGCTGGTCGAGCAGCTCACGCAGCACGAGCAGCACCGCCGCGAGACCCGTGAACAGCACGACGCCCAGCGGCGCGAGGATTTTGAGCTGGGGGAAGGACATACGGTCGGGCGTCTGGGCCCATCGGAGCACGCGGACCCGGTCGTACACCGTGCTCGCGGCGAGCTGCTCGGCGTTCTTGATCGCAACCGAAACCTCCGCTTCCTCGGCGGAGAGAGCCTTGAGCTCGTTGTCGTATTGCCGGACTTTCATCTGGACACGGACCACGTCCTCCTTGCGGAGGTTCGCGGCGTCCCGCTTGCCCTCAAGCTCCTTGCGCTGCATGTCGAGCCCGGCGAGCTCGGTGCGGAACTGGTCGAGCCGCGCATCGAAGAGCCGGCGGAGCACGTCGTCCCGCCTGGCCTCGAGCTCGCGCTCGGTGGACTCGATCCGTCGACGGAGGGCGCGCATGGACTCATGGCCCGCGCCGTATCCGCGGTCGAACAGCGCCCGCTCCTCGACCTTCATCGAGTGGATTGTGGACTCAGACTCTCGGACAATCGGGTCCTCGCGTGCCTCGGTGAGCAGCTCCTCGGGGTAGAGGTGGGTCTGCTGGGTCTTGAGGATGTCCTGGTATTTCTGCTGCATCGACTGCACCGCGGCGGTGCTCGCCTGGATCTTGACCAGGCTCTCCTCGATGTTGGCCAGCTGCATGTTCTCGGCGACGCCGACGCCGTCGAGGTCGGTGATCTTGTTGTCCTGGAGCAAACGCTCTCGGGCGTTGGTGATGCGCTCCTTGTCCGCGTTGATCTGCTTCAGGCGGTTGTTCAGGACGTCGCGCCGCCCGGCTGTCTCGGCGCGGTTCATCTTTGCCGAGTCCTGCATGTACGCACGCGCGACCGCGTTCACAACCGCCGCGGTGTCCGGCGCCTTGCGCCAGGTCATGTTCAGCGTGATCAGATTGGTCGAGGCGCGCACCCGGGCGGATAGGTCCTTGGACAGTTGCGCCATCGCCAGCGGCGGGTTCAAGCGTCCGTTGACATAGAACTGCTTGGCCCACTCGGAGGTCTCAACGTCCGGGTCTTTGACGGCCGCGGCGAGGATTTCGTCGGCGGTCATCATGGCGACCTGGGTGCCCATGAAGCGTGCGACGGCATCCTGCGACTCGGCCGCCGGCACGCCGTCCACGGGGTTTGTGACGGGCGGGTCGCACCGGAAGACCGCCGTCGCGTCGTAGCTTGGGTACACGCGCTTGAGGACCTCGTGCGCCCCGACGCCGACAACACCGCCGAGTATCGCCGCTCCGATCAGGAGCGGGTAATGGCGGCGCAGCAGCCGGACGGGGTCGATCGAAACGAGTCCCATCGAGCTCGCGGCCGACGGCGCGGCCGGTCGAGGGGGCGCGTGGAGGGGTCGTGTCTGGGCTGGTGCGGTCGTCATGACGTGAATCCCATGGAACAAACTATCGGGCGTCGGTGCTCGGCGGTTCTGCCGGTTCTCGGACGTTCAAGGTGCTCGCACACGGTCTCCGGCGGCCAGAGACCCGACACTCACTCGCCATCGAGTGTCTGGAGCAGCTCCTTGAGTTTGGGCTCGTAATAGTCCTTCATTGCGGGGTTTGCGGCAATGAACTGCTCGGCGGTGCTGGCGAACTGACGGGCACGTGCTGGCTGCCCGATCGCATAGAGGGCTGATGCGTAGTGCAACAGTGCGGGAACCCGCTCAGAAGGTGACACGGCGAAGTTCACAGCGCGTTCAAGAACCGGCAGGGCATCATCATTCCGACCGAGCCGGTGATAGATCGCGCCCAGCGTGTCAAGAATCATGCTCGAACTTGGCGCCAAGCGGCTCGCCGTCTCGGCGTAGGGTAATGCCTCGTTCGGCCGCTGCAGGTCAATGCCCAACGTAAACGCAACATTGTTGTTGAGCTCAGCACTGTTCGGTGATAAAGCCAGAGCTCGCTGAAATGCGTTCAGTGCGAGCTCGAAGTTCTTTGCCTGATACGCGTTCGCGCCAATCGTGGTCCAAGCGATCGCAACAAGCCGCGTGTCATCGGTCCCTCTTTCGGCCAATGTCATAAGAGCGGACTCGGCCTGCGCCCTTAGCTCCGGCGACTCCAAGCGTACAAGCAACGCACGGTACAAAGCCCACCCAGTCAGTGGCGCTTTCCTTTCAATCATGGCCAAGACTTGCAATCGCTCCTGCGGTGACTCCAATATCAGTCGCAGTACGTTAAAGAACCCCTCAATGTC
This sequence comes from Planctomycetota bacterium, assembly GCA_023412695.1. Lineage (GTDB taxonomy): Bacteria > Planctomycetota > Phycisphaerae > Phycisphaerales > UBA1924 > JAHBXL01. The sequence goes on from JAEYNG010000244.1 coordinate 5,731, forward strand.
CTCGGGACGCGATTGATCAATCTTCTCCCATGCCTGCACTATATCTTCGCGGGCTCGACTCGCTTCTCTGGCCCGCGAAAGAACGAAGGCTCTCATCAAGATGAGGCGCCAGTTCTCGTTCGTATTCAGCTGCGGCAACTGCAGCACCTGCATGGCACGCGTCAGACCGGATGATGGCCCCCGTGCAAGAGCGGCAACATACACCTCTGCAACTTCGGGGGTAGGGTGCTTCGCAAACACGGCGCCCAACAACTCCGCGGCACGTTCAAATCTACCGGCTTGGCTGAATACAAGCGAGGCGCGGTACTTCCATTCGACGTCGTCCGAGAACGTGCGAACGGCATCTTCCAAGATGCCGAGTGCATCTGGAACTCGCTGGAGTGCAATCAGCAGTTCAACAAACTCCATGCGAAGTTGTGTATCGCTCGGAGTTGCAGCGAGCGCTCTCCTGATCTGCTCAATTCCTTGCTCGGTACGACCAGAACTGAAGTACAAGGTCGCCAGGAACCTTCTTGCAGCGGTGAACTCCGGCTTGAGTTTCAAGGATTGTTCTAAATCGGCCTCTGTATCTCTGCTCAGCGATGCATCTGTGCTGGTGAACTCTGCCCGCTTAAAATAGACATAATAGTTCTCCGGCGCCGCCGCAACCGCCTGATCGAGCAAGCGGCGCGCCGCGTCGTTGTTCCCCTGACCCGCGGCCGCCTGTGCGCCCATGATGAGCATGTACGGATCGGACTTCGCCGCGGGGCCGGCGCCCGCCAGCAGCTCCTCCGCCTCGCGGAACTTGCCCTGGCGGAGGTGTGCGTCAATGACGTTCTTCAGAACTCGGTGATCCGTGTCCTCGACGCCGGCGCCTAGCACCGCCTGGTAGGACTGCACGGCCTTGTCCCACTGGCCAGTCGAGTACTGCATATCCGCGATCAGCCGGTCGAACTCGCGCTTGGGGCCCTGCTTGTCGCGGGCCGCGGCGAGCAGGGCGATCGCCTGTTCGCTGCCGGCGATCTGCCCAAGGAACCGCGCCGCCACGGAATACTCGGTCACGATCATCGCAGGGTCGCTGACGGTCGCGAGGTAGGACGTGTACGCCGCGACCGCGCCGTCGCGGTCCCCGCGCTTGGCAAGGATCGCGGCCCTGGCCGCGGCTCCAAGCCGGGCATTCTTGGCGGCGATCTCCGAAGTGAGCGGCTCGGCTTCGTCCACGCGGTTGGCCATCAGCAGCAGCGACACGATTGCGAGCTTGTTCTCCATGTCGTCGGGATTCGTCTGCGCCAGCCGCTGCCGCGCCGCGAGCGCCTTGACACGGTCGCCGCCCGGGGCCTCGGACTCGAGCGCGAGCAGCAGCTTGGCAAACTCCGGTTCGCGCGCGGCGAACTGCTCGCCCTCCCGTGCCGCCCGCAACGCCTGCTCCATGTCCGACGAGGCCATGTGCGCCTTGACGAGCGCGATGTGGCTGACAACGTCGTTAGGCTTGATCTGCAGCGCACGCGTCAACGACTCGGCCGCGGCCCGGTGCTGGCCGAGGTCCATCTGCACCACGCCGAGCATGCGCCAGAGCGCGGGGTTGAGCTTGTCCTGGCCGAGAGCCGTGCGGAGCCCCGCCGCGACAGTCTCCATCCCGCCACGCCGTGCCTCCTGGTTCGGTTCCTTGCTCAGGCGGATCAGGTCCCGGCGCGAGCGGTACACCAGCCCCCGTGCCTGGTCGAGGTTGTTGACCTCGGCGAGTTGGCACAGGCGGTCGAGCTCCGCTAGGTCTTCACGCGTCGCCGCACGCATGAACAGCACTTCGACGATCAGCGGGTCGGTGCCGTTCAGCTTCGCCGCGGCGTCAAGCTCGGCGTTGGCCTCATCTTTCCGTCCCGCCCCGAGGAGGACCTTGTAGCGCTCGAGGTGCTTCATGTAGTCCGGGAGCGTCGACTGGTCGATCGCCTGCAACCTCGAGTTGGTCGGGTCGGGGTCGTTCAGCGCGGCCTCGAGCCTTCTGAGACCCGGATGGTCGGGGTTCACCGCAAGGCCCGACTTCACGACGTCGATCGCGCCGGCCTTGTCGTTCTGCTTGAAGAGCAGTTCCGCGAGCATGGCGCTGAGCCGCGCATCACCGGGGTGCAAGCGGAGGCCGTCGCGGATCTTCGCGGTTGCGCCGGCGAGATCGGGGGCGACGCCCATAGTGAGCGGGTGAACCTCGTTGACGAGCTTCATCACCGGGTCCCGCGCCCCGGCCCCAAGCGCGAGTTCGGAGACGATCCGGTGGCTCTCCTTCAGGGAATCGTCGTCGGGCTTCAGCCGCAGCGCGGCTTCGTAGTACCGGCTGGAAGTCTCGTACTCCTGCTCCTGCATCGCGATCGATGCCAGTCGCATCAGCGCCCGCAGGTTACGGGGGTCGAGCTCGAGCACGCGCTCATAGTTCGTGCGCGCCGCACCGACACTTCCCTGCCGCAGCAGGATCTCCGCGAGGATGAGCACCGACTGCGGATCCTTGCTGAGTGTCTGATCGTTGTAATCCGACAGCAGCTTCCGCGCCGCCGAGATGTCCCCCTCCATGTACTTGACCCGAGCGTCAATCGAGAGCAGCGTCGGGTCTTCGGGCAGCATATACGAGTTCAGGCGGGCCCTGTACTCCTTGGTCTTCGTCTCGAACTTGGACCGATCCTCCGGCGTTGTTGCGCTCTCCCACGCCACGAGCATCGCGTCGATCTGCTTCGCGACCGCCTGGCCGCGATAGTTCTGGAGGAACGTGCCCGTCAAACTGATCGGCGGGTTGGGGAGATCAACGAGCTTCTGGAAACGCTCGACGGCCTTCTCGGAGTTGTTGCGGATCAGCTCGAGCACGCCCCAGCTGAAGAGCAGGTGCGGGTCGTTCGGCCGGCCCTGCAGCGCCTGCGTGTAGAGCATGTCTGCCATGTTCCCGCCGCCCTCAAGCCCGAACTCCGCGAGCTCGGCCACGGCGACGGTCGTCGTGGGCAGCAGGCGGTCCTTGCGCTCGCCCAGGGCCGCGTCCACCAGCTGCTGGATCTTGTCTCGCCGCGCCCGGAACGCCTCGATCCGCGGCACGGCCTTGTCGGCGGTGCGTGCCATCTCCATGAGCTCGTATTGCAGCAGCGACAGCCGCGCCGCCGTCGCCGGCGGGTGCGTCTCGACGAACTTCGTCAGCCGCTCCTTCGCCTTCGTCTCCATCTCCGCAGCCTGCGGCGCCTCGCCGCTCTTACGGTGGTCCTCCGCGATCACCATGTCGAGGGTCGAGAGGGCGATCGTCGATTCCTCGTCCGCGGGGTCCGCCGCGAGGGCGGCCTCGAGGTCCTCTCGCGTCTCCCGCACCAGTTCAGAGGGAAGATCGGACTTCAGCCGCAGCAGCCAGCCGCGCGCGATGCCCGGGTAGCGACGAAGGACGCGGCCGGCGGTCTCGTCGCCTCTATAGCGGGCCACAAACTCTGACACGTGCGTCAGGTGGCCCTCGATCGCACCCAAGCTTCGCCCGAACAGCGTCGCACGGGTGTGAACCTCGTCGAGGTACTGCCGGAACGGAGCCACAGAATCGCGCTCGGCCTCCGCCCGCGCCCGCAGCGCCGGCAGATACTCACGCTGGTAGCGCTCGTTATAGAGCTGCGTCGTCTCGGGTGTCGTGTGCCGGAGTGCATCGATCCATTTCTCGATCCACTCGATCTGGCCCTGGTCCTTGTTCACGGCGCGGGAGTACATCGCCACCGCCGTCTCCCAGTCCTGCTGCGCCGCGGCCTCGTCGCCGAGTTGCACGCTCTCCTCGGCGGTCTTGGTCAGCCGGTCGTACGCGTACCAGAGCCCGGCCCCGCCGACCACGGTGAGCGCCGCGCCGGCGATCGCGATGAACTTGACGTTAACTCTTCCGGCCATTTCAAACTTCCTTCCGAATCTGAACTCTCGTTTGGCGCACCATGCAGCACGCCGCGTGGCTCTGCTTACTTCTGACTGCCCGCCCGCCGCGGAATGTCTGGCGGATACTCGCCCCGCTCGACCTCGTACCAGTCAGGCGCGCAGAGCATCAGGTCCGGCAGCACGTCCTCGAGGAGGTCCGCGGCGACCTCGGCAAGCTCCTCGGCCGTCTCGAACGAGCCGGAGAACTGCACCTTCAGGTAGTACGCGTAATCGGCGCGTAGGTCGAACGCCAGCGTCCGGACCTCTTCGGGGCTCGAGGCAATCCCGCCGTTGGCGATAAAGAAATATCCCGCCTGCAGCTTCCGGTCGCCCGAGGGCGTGGCGAACTGCGTCGTCCGGAGCCCGACCGCTTCGATCCCCCGCGGCAGCCGGACCTGCGGCCGAATCAACACCTTCTTCTCGTTTCCATCGGGCCCGATGCTATCCCGTGTGCGGTAGCAACGGCGCGTATACACCGGCTCGTCGCCCCCGTCGAGCGTCGCGCGGTTCCACGGCGAGAGGTCCAGGTTGAGCGGCACATGCCGCGTGCCGCCGGTGATCGTGAACCCCGCGCCGACCAGGCAGCGGTCCGGCACGTGCGGCACGGTGTCGATCATGCCGGTGTAATATGCCGCGTGCAGCTCGATGATGTCGGCGGCGGGGTCCGCGGCCTCCTCGGTGCGCACGTACGCCCGCGTGACATAGTTCTGCGTTCCGAGCACCTCGAGCATCTCGGCCGACTCCTGCCGGTCCGAGATCGCCTTGAAGCGGTCGGTCTGTGACGGGAGCGAGGGGAGTTTGAGCTCCGCCTCGATCGGACGCTTGCTCAGCTGGAACTTGAGCGCAGCGACCGTGCTCCGGAAAGCCAGTCCGCCGCCGATCAGCACCCCCAGGCACACGATAAACGCCGGCGAGAATGGTCGCAGCCACGAGCTCATGCCGCCGCCCCTCGCGTCTCGGGCACCGCCTTGTGCAGAGCCCAAACCACCGCCATGTAGAGGAAGAAGCCGGGGATCAGCAGCAGCGTGCCGATGAACGTGTGCGCCTCGCCCTGACTGAGCTCACCGTCCCACAGCGTGAGCACGCCCAGCGTCGCGACGCGGACGACGTTCAGCAGCAGCGCGACGGGGATCGCGAGCATGAGCAGCGCGATCCGCTTCCACCACATCCTCGTCGCGACCAGCGCGACCGCCGCGCCCAGCGCGACGAAGGCGATCAGCATGCGCATCCCCGAGCACGCCTCTGCCACGCTCAGTGGCGAGGTCTTGAGCGTCGTCGGGTTGGTGATGTTGATGATGTTGCCGCTGAGGTCGGCCTGCACACCGAGCATCCGCAGCACCACGTACCCGCCCTCCGCCGCGAACAGTTGCAGAGGGAATGTCAGTTGGATCATGACGCGATCGGGCAGTGTGATTGCAAAGCCTAAGTACGCGATCGGCAGGAACAGCGTCCGCATCGCCGCGGGGCCGAGCAACAGGAGCGAGACCCCGAACACGCACAGGATCAACGACAGCCCCTGCCCGAGGTGGTTCGGCACACCGACAGTGAAGAAGACGTAGCACCACGCGCTCAGAAGGAGAGGGATAAGCCCCGGCCAGAACGTGCTCCGCTCGGCGCGCTCAAACTCCGCGCGGGACTGCCACAGCAGGTACGCGCTGATCAGCGGCACGAGGTACGCGTGCGACCAGTCCGGGCTGCCCCATGAATGAAGCGACTGGTTCTGGAACCATTGCCAGAATAGAAAGACGATGCCAGCGGTCAGCAGCCCGATCGCCAGAGTGTTTACCGGATCGCGCAGGATCTCCGTCAACGGCTTCCGCTGGGTCGGCGCGGCGGCGGTCGCTGCCTTCGGCGCGCTCTGGACGCCGCCGAGTGGGGGGGAACTGGAGGTCTGCGCGGTCGTCAACAGGGCTCCATTGTTGCCGGACCCGGGCACGGCGCACCGATCCCGTCGGCCTTCTACGCCCATCGGCTCCGCGTGTTCGCGGCTTCAGCCGGTGGCGAAAGAGAACCCGCGCAGATCCTGCGCTTCAGGTGATCACCGCAGCTGCTGCGGGTCGGCACCCCAGACGTCGCCGCCGAAGTTCCGGTCCAGAATGAACCCGAACCCGTACGACATCCTGAAACCGTTCCGGATGACCGCCAGCGGGTAGGCGAAGAAGTTGGTGCCGACGTTCACCATGTCGTCGGGCTTCAGATAGATGTCCGGCTGCGTCTGCTCCGCGATCGCCCGCAGGTTCAGCCGGATCGTTGCCTGTCGGTCCTTGCCGACAACGCGGGTGAGGTCCACGCGTTCCGGCACGGCCAGCACGCCCAGCCCGCCCGCTGAAGTCAGCGCGCGCAGAAGAGTGAGCCGTCCCTCGACAGGCAGGTTGTACGGCCCCGGACGCGTCACCTGCCCGGAGATGTAGACCAGCCCGGACTTCGGTGGCGGCACGCGGACAACGTCGGACGGCCGCAGCACGATGTTGACGTCGGCCTGACCCGCCAACAGCGGACCGGTCGGGACCTCGATCACGCGCTGAACCACCTGCGCCTCGCCGGAGGTCTGAGTCCCCGCGAGCGGGTCCGCGCCCTCGGCCGCGCCGTGCACACGCGTCCACTGGCCGTTGAGGAAGATCCAGTTCGAGCGGGTACCGCTCTCGTCCTCCGCCTGGTCGGCCGGCGGAGTCGGCTGAGACGGTGGAGCATCGGGAATGTCGATCGGCGGCGGCGCGGGCGGCTGCTCGGGCTGCTTGGTGCGCATCACCGGCGCACCGCTTGTCTCACCGCCGAACATCGCGGGCGACGGCTTCTGCTCGGTTGGCTCGCTCAGCGCATCAATAAGCCGTTCGAGATCTTCGCCCTGCGGCTGCTCGCCGCCGGGGACAATCGGCTCGTTCCAGTCGCGGCGGTCACGGTTCGGCTCCGTGCGGCCGGGTGCTGCATCCGTCAGCGAGTGCTGCCGGATGATGTAAATCGTCGGAATCGACTCGGGGATGCCGCCGGCGACGGTCAATCCCTCCAGCAAGCGGTAGTCCCGTGTCGGGATGTAATACTGTCCGGGCGTCGACACAGCACCGATCACCGAGAAGGTCTGACGCCGCAGCTGCAGCGGGGTGATCGCCACCACCGGGCTCTGCTGAATCTGGGCCGCGGCGATGGCATCCTCGATCGCTTGGCGTGCCTCGGTCGGGGTCTTGCCCTCGAGCCGGAAAGCGCCGATCCGAGGCAGGTCAATGAACCCCGTGCGATCGACGACACGCTCGAATCGCTCCTCGACCTGCAGGGCGAAGAAGTCGCGGATACGGATCTCCAGCAGATCGCCCGCGGAGATGCGGTACTCCTCCGCATCGGGCACCAGGTCCTGCGGCTGGATCTTGCTCGCGATGACGTACTGACCCGTGTCGTCCTCGATGCTCGCCACGCGGTCGAGAATCGGCATGACCGTCGGCGTCTGCTCCCAGCGTCCGAGCACCGTCGGATCAAACCACGAGTCCGCCTCACAACCGGTCAACGCGGCGACGCTGACCGCGAGCCCGGCACCCGCGGCGAATCGTGCCGCGAAAGAGCCGCGACGGGAAGACTGGGTGGGAAGGCTGGCTGTAGACACTGTCGATCCTCCTTGCTGCGAACGCGATGCAGTCCGATGCACCGGTGCTTCTATCGGTTGACACGTCGTAGGGGGATTGTTTATCGGCACGCCACGGTGCCAAACCGGAAACCACCCGCTTCAAGCCCGACATTAGACTTCCCCACCCCGCGAGGCTCGCAACGCCTTACACCCAAGCTTGCCCTACAGTTCACCCGCAAACCATGGTTCCACCCGTTGATCCATCCTCGCCCGCACCGGCTGAAGTCGATGTCGGGCTCGC
>JAEYNG010000310.1 GCA_023412695.1 Planctomycetota bacterium
GTCGGGATTGTGGTGATCGGTCGGAACGAGGGTGAGCGGCTGGTACGCTGCCTGGAGAGCGTGCGCGGGCAGGGGACCCTCGTGTATGTGGACTCCGGCAGCACGGACGGGAGCGTTGAGCGTGCGCGGGAGCTGGGGGCGGAGGTTGTCGAGCTCGACATGCGGACGCCGTTTACGGCGGCGCGGGCGCGGAACGCGGGGTTCTCGCGGCTGCGGGAAATCGAGCCGGGCGTCGAGTTCGTGCAGTTTGTGGATGGGGACTGCGAGATTGATTCCGAATGGCTTGCAACAGGCGTTCGTGAACTACGGTCGCGAGACAACACCGCCATCGTTTGCGGCCGACTCAAAGAGCTCCAGCCTGAGCAAAGTGTGTTCAACCGGCTTGCGGACTTGGAGTGGAACGGCCCGACAGGCGACGTGCAGTCTTGCGGCGGGGTCTTCCTTGCGAGGGCACGGGCCTTTGACATCGTTGGCGGGTTTCACGAGGATGTGATCGCTGGCGAGGAGCCGGAACTATGTAGCCGGCTGATCTTGTCTGGCTGGAAGGTTGCTCGTCTGCCCGACCCAATGGGGACGCACGACCTGGCAATGACTCGGTTCTCGCAATGGTGGAAACGCCAGATGCGAGCAGGCTATGGCGGCCTATATACCTTTGAACGCTGCGCAGGGCAGGCACTCCGACCGTTTGCAAAGCAGGTGCGGAGCGCCCGATTCTGGGTCTTGGGATGGCCGCTCGCTGTCGTAGGTGCCACGCTCATGGGCGGTGTCGTCGCGGGTGCCAGCGGCGCGATGCTCGTCGGGCTCGCGGCGGTGGCCCTGTTGCCGCTCCAAACCGCTCGCGTTGCCATTCGCCGGGCACGCGGCGGTACGCAGGCGTTACACGCCGCGGCTTATGCGGTGTTTGTGATGCTGGCCAAGGTGCCGCAGCTTGTCGGTCAAGCCAAGTGGATATCGGAACGCCGCCGCGGCGTGAATGCGACGATCATCGAGCACAAGTAGCACGCTTTCATGGCACGGGACATCGATTTTCAAGCAGATCTTGCACGCTATCCGCGCCGTCCGTGGCTCAAGGAGCAATCGATCTGGGCGATCGCGGTGTATCGCTTCGGGCGGCGCCTGGATCAACGGCCACCGGGGGTCATGTCGTTCCTTAAGTCCCGGCTCTACTGGGCGGCGTTTCGGTTCGTCGAGACGCTCACGGGGATCAGCATCAGTAAGTCGGTCAAGGTCGGTCCGGGCCTTCGGATATGGCACTTCGGGAACATCTTCATCCATCCCGGCGTTCACATCGGGGCGAACTGCACGCTGCGACAGGGGGTAACGATCGGCAATCGGACGGCGGGCGGGCCGGTTCCCGTGCTTGGCGACGATGTCGAGTTAGGCGCGTATGCCCAGGTGCTGGGCGGAGTTCATATCGGCAACGGGGCCAAGGTCGGAGCAATGGCAGTCGTACTTCAGGATGTGCCGGACGGTGCGACCGCCGTGGGTAACCCGGCCCGGATCATTCCTAGTCGTAGCCATGCACCTGATGGCGGCGCGACTGAATCTCCCGCCGAGCAACTTACTGCGACAGAGACGACGTGAACAGGGAAGCGCCAAACAATCACGTGCGTGTCGCCTATATCGGGGCAACGCTACCGACGCTCTCGGAGACGTTTGTCTCAAACGAACTACTGGCAGTTCGAGCAGCGGGGCTACCGGTGACGGCGGTCAGCGTATTCCGACCCGACGCTGACGGGTTGGAGGACAATCTGCGCGAACTCGCGGCGGGTGCGATGGTGGTCTACTCCGCACGCACGTGGCTTGACGCAATCGCAGAGCTCGTTAAGCGGCCTGGCACTGGCCTACGGACGCTGGGCATTGCGGCTTGGGACATGCTTTGCAGCCGGGACGCGGCGACTCGGTCGCGGCTGAGGGTACCTGGACAGGCGCTGGCGGCGATCGGGCTCTGCCGCCGGCTTCGCGCTGCGGGGGTTACGCATCTCCACGCGCATATGGCGAACACCCCGGCGACGATCGCGATGTACGCGGCGATCCACCTTGGGGTTGGCTTCAGTTTCACCGGGCATGCGAATGATCTGTTCGTGCATCGGACGTTCTTGCCGGAGAAGCTCCGCAGGGCACGATTCGCCGCGTGCATCAGCCGGTGGCACCGAGCGCTTTACCAGCGACTTGCAGAACTGTCGGACGAGCGGTTGCCGGTGATCCGGTGCGGCGTGGATACGAGCAATGCAGCGGACACGGGCGACGTCCAGCCGTCGGAGGGCCTTCGCCTGCTCTCGGTCGGGCGGCTGGTGCCGAAGAAGGGGATGGACGTGCTTGTTCGCGCGGTCGCCGAGATTGATCCCGCGGTGAAACTGCGGTGCGAGATTATCGGCGACGGGCCGCAACGGGGGGACTTGGCCCGGCTTATCCAAGAGCTGGGTGTCGAGAATCGGGTGCACCTGTTGGGTGCGTTGCCTAATGCCGCGGTGCTGGATCGCGTTCGCCGCTGTGACGTGTTCGTGCTCGCGTGTCGGCGCGATTCCGTCAGCGGGGATCAGGACGGAATCCCCGTATCACTCATGGAAGCGATGGCCGCGTCCAGATGCGTGGTCACGACCGCGCTGACGCCGATCGACGAGCTGGTGATCGATGGTGAGACAGGCGTGTCTGTCCCGGCCAACGATCCGAGCTCGCTGGCGGAAGCAATCACGCGGCTGGCGAGTGATCCGGATCTGCGACGGCGTCTTGCGATGGGCGGCCGGCGGCATGTTGTCCGCGAGTTTGATCGTGTCGCGAATGCGCAACGGCTCATCAGGTGCATCCTGAGCTCCCGGGGCGTTCACGGTCTGCCCGCGATTGCGGATGACGCATCGGCGATCAGAGCTCCGGAGTTACAGCCCCAGTGCGTTGCGGCCGGTCATGTTCAGGAATCACAATGTCAAACCGTTATGTAATCGTCGCACCTTGCCGGAACGAAGCGAAGTACATGCGGCTGACGCTCGACAGCCTGGTTGCGCAGACCATCCGGCCTGCGCTTTTGGTGGTTGTCGATGACGGCTCCACGGACGACACGCCGCGGATCCTGGCGGAGTATGCGGCGAAGCACGACTGGATCCGGGTTGTGACGCGGAAGGACCGCGGGGCGAGGTCAGTCGGGCCGGGGGTGATCGAGACGTTCTACGCCGGGCTGGAAACGGTCAACCTCGACGAGTTCGACTTCTTGTGCAAGCTCGACCTCGACCTTGACCTGCCGTCGCGGTACTTCGAGGTGCTGCTGCAGCGGATGGCCGCGGAGCCGCGGCTGGGGACGTGCTCGGGCAAGCCGTACTTTGTCAACGCGCTGGGGAAGCTCGAGCCGGAGGTGTGCGGGGACGAGATGTCGGTGGGGATGACGAAGTTCTACCGCGTTGAGTGCTTCCGGCAGATTGGGGGGTTCGTGCGCGAGGTCATGTGGGACGGGATCGATTGTCACCGGTGCCGGATGCTGGGGTGGATCGCGGCGAGCTGGGACGACGAGGCGATCCGGTTTGTGCACCTCCGCCCGATGGGAAGCAGCCAGCAGGGCATCTGGACGGGGCGGATGCGGCACGGGTTCGGGCAGTACTTCATGGGCACGAGCCTGGCGTACATCACGGCCAGCGCGCTGTTCCGCGTGTGGCGGAGCCCGGTGCTGGTCGGTGGGCTGGGTATCTGGTGGGGGTACGTGCGGGCGATGCTTGCCCGCACGCCGCGGTACGATGATGCGGTGTTCCGGCGGCACTTGCGAAGGTATCAGCGTGAGAGCCTGCTCTTCGGGAAGAAGCGGGCGACCGAAGCGGGGAACGCGCGGGGCGCGAACGTGTGGCGGCCGGAGAGGCGTTCGATGCCCAGCACACCCGCGGCAGCAACGCAGCCGACGCTCGTGCCGGCGTTCCATCAATAATCCTCCATGCCCCCCACTCCCTTTGAACACCTCCGGACGCGACTGACCGAAGGATCGGCGCTGGTAGCGGTGATCGGGCTGGGGTACGTGGGGCTGCCGATTGTGCAGGCGATGCATGCCGGCGGGTACCGGGTGCTGGGCTTTGACATCGATCCGGCGAAGATCGAGGCGCTCGCCGCGGGACGGAACTACCTGCGGCATCTCGGCGACGAGATGGTCCGCGAGTTGTCAACGAGCGGGCGGTTCGGCGCGACAACGGACTTCGACCGGCTGTCGGAGGCCGATGCGATCGTGGTGTGCGTGCCGACACCGCTGGGGAAGCATCAGGAGCCGGACCTGACGTATGTCGTGAACTCGGGGCGCGATATCGGCAGGCGACTCCGCGGCGGGCAGCTCGTCGTGCTCGAATCGACGAGCTATCCGGGCACGACTCGCGGCGAGCTGTTGAAAGCGATCATGGAATCGCGGCCTAGGGGAAGCGACAGACTGGTGTGCGGCCAGGACTTCTTCGTCGCCTTCAGCCCGGAGCGCGAGGACCCGGGCCGGAAGACACACACGACGCGGACGATCCCCAAGCTCGTCGGCGGGCTGGACGCGAGGTCTACCGAGTTGGCGGTTGCGCTGTATAAACGCGCGGTCGAGCACGTGGTGCAGGTGTCGACGGCGGAGGTCGCCGAGGCGGCGAAGATCCTCGAGAACGTGTTCCGCGCGGTGAACATCGCGCTGGTCAACGAGCTCAAGACGATTCTGACGCCCATGGGCATCGACGTGTGGGAAGTGATCGAGGCCGCGGCGACCAAACCGTTCGGCTTCATGCCGTTCTACCCGGGGCCGGGGCTGGGCGGGCACTGCATCCCGATCGACCCGTTCTACCTGACGTGGAAGGCACGCGAGCAGGGGCAGCCGACGCGTTTTATTGAGCTTGCCGGCGAGATCAACACGCGCATGCCGCACTATGTCGTCGATCAATGCATGCACGCGCTCAACGACGAAGGGAAGGCGATTAAGGGGTCGAGGGTGCTCGTCGTCGGCCTGGCGTACAAGCCGGACTTCGACGACGTGCGCGAGACGCCCGCGGCGGAGATCATCGACCTGCTGGCGGATCTGGGCGCGAACGTGTCCTATCACGACCCGCTGGTGCCACGGTTCCCGCACATGCGGCGTTACAAGCGCGACATGCAGTCGGTCCCGACAACGCCCGAGACGCTCAGAGACTTTGACTGCGTGCTGATCGTGACGAACCACTCGTGCATCGACTATCGCTTGATCGCGACGCACGCGAAGCTCGTGGTCGATACGCGGAACGCGATGAAGTCGCTCGAGGGGCTGGGGGCCAGGATCATCAAGGCATGACACAGGCGGCAGTCCGGGAGTATGTCCAGCCGCGGGTTCCGGAGCCCGCGGCGGTTATCGACTTGCTCGGCGTTCCCGTGGATGCCGTGACGCTCGCGCAGGCGGCCGAGCGCATCGTCGGTGACGCGAAGATGGGCGTCGGCGGATGGGTCATCACGCCGAACCTCGACATCCTGCGTCGCGTCGTCCGCCAACCGACATTCCGGCGGATGTACGATCTCAGCACGCTGCGGTTAGCGGACGGGATGCCGCTCGTCTGGGCAAGCAAGGTCCGCGGCACGCCGCTGCCGGAACGCGTGGCGGGGTCGGACCTGATCTTCGCGCTCGCGGCGAAGGCGGCGGAGCGCGGCGCATCGCTGTTCCTGCTGGGCGGGAATCCTGGCGCGGCGGAACAGACGGCCTCGGTGCTGCGTGAGCGATACCCCGGGCTCGTGATCGCGGGAACTCTGTGCCCGCCGATGGGGTTCGAGAAGGATCCGGAGGAGTTTGCACGGATCGTCAGTGCTGTGCAGGCGGCGAGCCCGGAGCTAGTGCTGGTCGCCCTTGGAAGCCCGAAGCAGGAGCAGGTGATCGAGCAACTCCGGCCACTGCTGCCACGGGCGTGGTTCCTGGGGATCGGGATCACGTTCAGCTTCGTTGCGGGGGAGGTTCGCCGCGCGCCAATGTGGATGCGGCGGGTAGGATTGGAGTGGATGCACCGGATGGTGCAGGAGCCGAGACGGCTGGTCCGGCGATACCTGATCGACGGGGTTCCGTTCGCCGTGTACCTGCTCGCGGCATCGGCCGTTCAGCGGTTTATCGGCCCACGTTCCTGAGCGGGCGGGGTTGAGCCACGCATCCGGCATGTCGATAGACGGGTTATGAGCCTCGCGCCCCCCAGATCGCCTCTGCAGACTCATGCCGCGCGCACGCAGCGGCCGCAAGGATTCGGCCTTGCGGCGGTGGTGCTGATGGCTGGGTCCGTGCGCCAGACGGACCTTGGACGCGGCACGCAACGGGCGATCCTCGATCTGCCGCTGCGGAACAGATGGACGATCGGGGAGTGCTGGAGCGAGCATGTCGAGGAGCTGCGGCGGGACTGGGAGTTACCGGACCTGCCGATGGTCGTCGCGGCGAACTCGATCGCGGGCGTCCCGAAGCTCGCCGCGAGCTTTCCGAACACGACGGTGCGGGTGGACAGCGGCGAGGCCCGCGGCTCGGGCGGCGCGCTGCGCGACGTGACGCGTGGTTTCGACCCGAACGCGTACGTGCTGGCCGCGCCGGGGCACGCGCTCACGCGCGAGCCGATCGCGCCGCTGCTGGAGCGGCTGGCGGCGACGGGGGCTGATGCGGTGATCCACGCGAGCGAAGCAAGCACGCCGAGCGGGTTCTTCCTGCTGCGGTGCGGTGCGCTCGACGGCGTGAGCGTGAACGGATTCGCGGACTTGAAGGAACAAGTGCTCCCGCAACTGGCCAAGACGCGCGACGTACGCGTGGTGCGCACGGCGACACCGCTGCCGGTGGCGGTGCGGTCGCTCGAGGGGTACATGCGGGCGCTCCGCGCGGCGTCCGACACCGGACAGCTCGGCGCGGACGCGGGGCCGCTGGAGGATTGGCGGAGCGCGTTCGCGATCGTCGAGGACGATGCGGAGGTGCACAGCACCGCGCGGCTGCACGACTCGGTCGTGCTCGCGGGCGGGCACGTCGGCCCCGGAGCGCTGGTGGTGCGCAGCGTCGTAGGCGCGGGGGGCGTCGTGAAAGCGAAGGAAACGGTCTTCGACCGGGTTGTCGGAGGGGAAAAGCCGTGAACACCGCCGCGCCTCGAGTTGACGGACGCGCGACATCCGTCTTCAGCAACCGCGGGCTGCTGGGGCTGTGGATCGTCCTGATCGCGGCGGCGCTGCTTCTGACGCGCGAGGCATGGAGGGACATCATCGGCATCGCGATGAGCGACGAGGAGCAGAGCCACATCCTGCTCGTGCCGATCGTGGCGGCGTGGATGGCGTGGATCCGACGGCTGCGGCTGCGGAGGCTGCGTCCGTCGGGAACGCTCGTGGGGCCGATCCTGATCGCCGTTGGCTGGGCGATGTCATACATCGGGTTCTACCACGCCGTGCAGTCGGCCTGGCACGCCGGGGCGATCGTGATGCTCGTCGGCGCATTGATTACCGGGCTCGGGGTGAACACGCTGTTGAAGCTGTTCCCGGCATTCGCGGTGCTGGTGTTCGCCGTGCCACTACCGGGCGTCGTACGGCACATGATCGCCGGCCCGTTGCAGACGGCCAGCGCGACAGTGACGCAGGTCATTCTGGAAACGTTCGGCGTGCCGATCGAGCGGTCGATGAACTTGCTCACGATCAACGGGCACGACGTGGCGGTCGCCGAGGCGTGCAACGGCATGCGGATGGTGCTGGCGCTCATCCTCGTGTCGTATGCGTTCGCGTTCAGCATCCCACTGCGGTGGTACGCGCGGACGCTCGTGCTCCTGCTCAGCCCGTTGGCCGCGCTCGGGTGCAACGTCGTCCGGCTGCTGCCGACGGTGATGCTGTTCGGCTACGCAGACCACTCGCTGGCGGACTCGTTCCACGACATCAGCGGGTGGCTGATGGTCCCGTTGGCGTTCTGCGCGCTGCTCGCGGTGTTCGCGCTGCTGCGATGGGCCCTCATCCCCGTTACCCGATTCACCCTTGCGTATCAGTAAACCGGAGTGCACGTGTTCCGCATCCAGCCCTATCTTTCGGCGATGATCGGCCTGGCGGTCGTCGGCGTGTCGGCGCTCGAGATGACCGCGCGGCCGAGCGCGGGCGATGCCGAGCCGTTCCACGCGGCGGCGGCGGAGGCGATCAAGGCGATCCCGACGGAGTTCGGCGACTGGGTGGCGACGGAGATTCCCGTTCCCCAGAGCGCACAGGCGCTGCTGAAGCCCAACGCGCTGCTCTCGCGCGGGCTCTCAAATCGCGCGACCGGTGAGCAGATGAGCCTGGTGCTCGTGCAGTGCCGCGATACGCGGGACATGGCCGGCCACTACCCCCCGATCTGCTACCCGGGACAGGGGTGGATCGAGCAAGAGGAGCGGCGGGAGGTCGAACTCTCAATCGGCAGCCGCAGCGTCAAGGCGATGCGGTACGGCTTTATCCGATCCGGCTTCGACCGGGAGCGGACGCTGGTGGTGTACAACTTCTTCGCCGTCCCGGGTCAGGGGACACCGAAGGACATGGACACCATCCGCCGCGCAGCATCAGACTACGCGGCACGCCCGTTTGGCGCGGCACAGATCCAGGTTGTGCTGCCGCGGCCGTTGGACCCGCCTGAAGAGCGACGGCTGGTGGAAAGCGCGCTGGACCCGCTGTCGGCGGTGGTGGACCTGCTCTCAGACGCGAAGTGGAGACAATGATGCACGTCAACGGCGCGATCACTCTCGGCGACCCGCATCGGCCGAACGGCGACTTTTCGTACGCCACGCCCGGCGGGGCCGCGCACCAGCAGGTCAACATCGTGCACGTGGTGCACTCGCTGCTCCGCGGCCGGTACGCAATCACGATCGCGCTGTCGCTGGTGATCGGTGTCGTCGCGGCGGCGCTCGGGTACCTGCTCCCCGTGCCAAGGTATCGGGCGGAGGGGCTGATTCGGATCCAGCCCGTGCTGCCGCGGATCCTGTACGAGAGCGAGCAGAACACGCTCCCGCCGATGTTCTCGAGCTTCGTGAACACCCAGGCGAGCCTGATCCAGCACAGCCGCGTGCTGAACAAGGCAATGGACAGCGACGGGTGGCGGGCGCTGCAGCGGAAGCGTGACCCGGAGAGCGAGAAGAACTTCCGCGAGAGCTTGCGCGTCGTCACCGGGCGCGATGCGCCCGAGCTGATCATGGTGTCGTTCACCGATGAGGAGTCGCAGGCCGCCTTCATCGCGGTGAGCGAGATCATCAACGCGTATCAGGACGCCTTCGGCGGGTCCGAAACAAAGGCCCAGCGCGAGACGCAGGACCGCATCCTCACGCAGCGGAAGCAAACGCTCGAGAGCCAGAAGCGCGACCTCGAGAACCGCATCAACCTCGAATCGTCGGACTTTGAGACCGACGACCTGACGCGGCTCGCGGAGCACTCGCTGACGCAGTTACTTGCGCTGGATGATCGAATCGCCGAGACCGCTTATGCCCTCGCAGAGGCGGGGATCGACATCAATGACCTTCCCGACAGCGGCGGCGCCGCACCGGTTCCCTCCCCCACCGACCCCCTGGACACCCCGGCGGACCTGACGCCCGAGCAGATCGCGGCGTTCGACCGGCCGATGGCCGAGCTGCTCCGCGAGCAGACGGAGATCGAGCGTCGGGTCGAGCTCTACCGCCAGAACGGCCTTGGCGCCAAGCACACCGCCGTCACGGCCATCAACGCCGAGCTCGCTGCACTGGAGAAGACCATCCGTGCGCGCGCCGACACTATCAACGCTGCGGCGACGACCGCCGATACGGCCGGCTCGCTCCCGCCCGCCGCTTCCGACGGGCAGACGCCCACGCCGGCGCAGCTCGTGAAGCGGTACCAGCATCTGCGCAAGCAGTCCGACGCCCTCCGGGCGCGTACCGAGCTCATCAGCAAGCGCCGCCAGCAGGTCGATGCCCTTCGGCGCGAGCTGGTCACGGTCGAGGGCAACCTTGCCGAAGTCACGCGCCGGCTCGATGAGATTACTGTCGAATCGAAGATGACCGACAGCA
>JAEYNG010000356.1 GCA_023412695.1 Planctomycetota bacterium
CGGAGCGGTGTAGCTCGCCGGTCTGGTTGTGTTCATAGTCGCCGCGGGGGCCGGCGCGAGGGCCGCCGACCTGCGCGATGCCAACGCCGACGATCGCCGCGACGAGCGCGAGCGAGACGTGGATCAGCACCGAGACGGCGACGGCGAGGACCGAGCCGCTGAGCGTGAAGCCGAGGATCAGCTTGGGGACCGAGACGCCCGGCGCGGCGGCTGGGTTCGCGGAAATGGGGTGGCTGGCGTTGGCCATCGGGCTTCTCATCCTGACATATCGGCCATCGCGTCCGTGGTTTCACCGGGCATCGTCCTGTGAATGTTCGCAGAACAGCCCGCCACCGGTTTCCGGAGGCCGTGTCAAGAGATACGAGTAAGCCGGTTGTTTACTTGACCGCGCCGGGGATCTTCACCCTGATCCGGTAGATTGAGCCGCGTCCGGTAGTGGCGTAGATCGTCTTCCCGTCATCATCGCCGAACACCAGGTTCGTGGGGCCTTCTTCCATGGCGATCAGGCCGATGGACTCGCCGGTCGGCCTGAGGACGTGGATACCCGCGCGGCCGGCTACGTAGAGGTTGCCCTGCTCGTCGGCGCGGAGGCCGTCTGCGCTGTCATTGCGGCTGCCCATCTTGAGCTGGGCAATGATCTTGCCTTCTCCCTCAACCTGGGTGCCCTTCAACGCAAAGGCCCAGATCTCGCCCTTGCCGTAGTTGGCGACGTAGAGGGTCTTCTGGTCGGGCGAAAGGCAGATGCCGTTGGGGGTGGAAATGTCCTTGGTGACGAGGTTGAGCTTGCCGTTGTAGTCGATGCGGTAAACGCCGTGGAAATCGAGCTCCCTAGCCCGTGCCTTACCGAGGGGCGGGCGGAGGCCGTAGGGGGGGTCGGTGAAGAAGATGGCCCCAGAGGAGTGGACGCAGAGGTCGTTGGGGCTGTTGAGGCTCTTGCCCTCCCAGACCGCCGCGAGGACGGCGACTGAGCCGTCCTTCTCGATCCGTACGACGCGGCCCTCGTGCTCGCAGATGAGCAGGTTGCCGTCCTTATCGAGGAAGAGGCCGTTGCTGTGGCCGCTGGGCTTGCGGTGCTCGACCGGCGTGCCCGTCTCGCCAGACTTGGGGGGGTCGAGGCGGTAGATGGTGTCAGAGGGGATGGCGGAGAACAGCAGGTAGCCCGGCTTGTCGCCCTTGGCGGGCACCCAAACGGGGCCCTCAGTGAACTGGAGGTCGGAGGCGATCTTCTCGGGGGTGCCGGGGTCCACAAGCTCCTTCAGGAGGTCGGGGGCGGCGTCCTTGGCGGGCTCGTCGACCTCGGGTTGGGTGGCAGTGGCCGCGAGGACGAGGGCGGCGGGGATGTCATCGATCCGGGGGGTATCCCAGGCCTGACCGGTGGCGGCGAGGGCAGCGATGAGAGCGACACTGGCGAGCATTGAGACCTCCGGCGGAAAATCTGCGCGCAAGACTGCCTTGAATCGGGGGATTTAATCCTCGTCGAAGCCCTTTTCAACCAAGCTGCGGAGTGCATCGCAGGCGGCTTGGGCGTCGTCGCCCTCGGCGACGATTTCGAGCTCCGTGCCCTTCGTCGCGGCGAGCATCATCATCTGCATGATGGACTTGCCATCTACCGGCGTGCCCGAGCCGGCGCGGCAGACGGTGATGTTGCTCTTAAAGGGGTTCGCGGCGTCAACAAAGCACATCGCCGGGCGGGCGTGGAGGCCCAGCCGGTTAACGATGACGACCTTGGTGCTGACACGTTGCGACAAGGGAGGGTCTCGGGGCCGGGGGGAAGGGGGGTGAAGGATCAGCCCGCGAGCTGCTGACCATCGGCCTCTTCGAGCAGGGTGACGACTTCTTCGACGGTGCCTGCCTGGCGCAGGAACCGGCGGAAGGTCTCCTTGGAGAGGTTCTTGAAGATGACCTCCATCGCCTGGAGATGGTCCTCGGGCCTGTCCTCAGGGGAGAGGAGGAGGAAGATCGAGAACACGGGCTGCTTGTCGAGCGCGTTGAACTCGACGCCGGTGGGGGAGAGCCCGACGGCGGCGGCCATCTTCTTCACGCTCTTGTGCTTGACGTGCGGGACGGCGATCCCGCGGCCGAAGCCGGTGGAGCCGCGGCGCTCGCGCTCGAGGATCCGGCCGATGAGCTCGTCCCGGAGGCGGGGGTCGGCGGCGCCGGAGGCGAGGAGGGCGTCCACCATCTCGTTGATGACGGTGGCGCGCGCGGAGGAGCCGAGCCGCGGGATGACGGCGGCGGGGTTGATTATCTCGGTCAGCTTCATCACGTTCAGCTCCGCGGCGGGCGGTCAGCCCCGCAGCTTCTCCTTGAAGTCGAGCACCTGACGCTGCGCCTTGTCGGAGCACTCGTCGATGGCGGCGTAGAGGTCCTTGTTGGTGGCGTGCGCGATGAAGTCGCGGTGCTTGACGACGTCGACGGCGAACTCGCAGGAGAACTCGCCCTTCTTGCCGGCTTCGAGGTAGACCCGGATCTGCTGGGTGCCGCTGAAATACTTGAGCAGCTTCTCGGCCTTCGACTCGGCGTAGGTCCGGATGGCGTCGGTCACTTCCATGTGCTTCCCAACCACATCAATGCGCATACGTGAGGTCCTCTCAGGTTCGGCGGTCGCGGCCGGGCATCGTGCCCGGCGCTCGCCGCGAACGGGCCCGGGATTGCTACACCGTCGTCGCGGGGCCCCCGGAAGCGGCGGG
>JAEYNG010000372.1 GCA_023412695.1 Planctomycetota bacterium
CGACAGGCCCACACGAATCCTCCCAAACCTACACCGCGCCCATGCCGCCCCGTGACGGCGCCGCGAAACCTGGCCGCCACGCCGCCAGCGCAAACCACGCACCTCCGTTCATCCGCGTGCGAAAGCCGCAACATTCCACGCACCCCAACATCTCCGCGGCACCAGCAAGCACCTCGCGCTCGCCCCCAAACCGCGCCGCCTAGCGCGTGCCACCGCGTCACCCTCAACGCCGACGCGCTACACACATCAACCAGACCCGTGACCGGCGCTGATGCACGAGCCGACGGTGATCGCCGCGCACCCGTGCACACAGTCCATCGCTCACCCGCTCGACCCCTCTCCGAGCCGTGTAGCCACGCGCCCACCGCAGTGCGTGCGCAGCGGCGCAATCACGCACGATGCGGAATGTGCGGGGTTATGTCGCCGCGGCGGGAAGAGTGGTCGCCGGCTCGGCCGCGTTCCTGTCGGCGTGGACCAGCGCGTAGCCAACCGCGATCAGGAGCACGCCGGAGGCGAGGAAGGCCCAGTCCCAGATGGAGGGGCCGAGGCGTTCGACGACGTGGTGGACGTGGAGGATGTGGTGGTCGATGACGCCCTCGACGAGGTTGAACGCGCCCCAGCCCATGAGCATGGAGCCGAGGAGCGTGCGGCCGCGGCGGGGCACGTCGGGGCGGTTGACGGCGCGCCAGAGCATCCAGAGGCCGATGGCGGTGGCGGTCCAGGTGAAGGCGTGGAAAAGGCCGTCCCAGACCATGTTGATCTCGAGGTTGACGAGGTTGTCGGGCGGGCGGCGCGCCGAGAGCATGCTGTGTGTCTGGAGGATCTGGTGAAAGAGGATGCCGTCCACGAAGCCGCCCATGCCGATACCCAGGACGAGGCCGGCGGAGATGAGCGGGCGGGGGTTCACGGGCGCGGGCCCGGGGAAGAAGGCGTCTGGCCGCGGGGTTGGGCGGGTTTGGGGCCGCCGAAGTGGACCGCGGCGACAAGGCCCGCGAGCAGCGTAAAGGGAAGGACCGACGCGGCGAGGTTCCGAGCGAACTGGTCGTCGAAGAGGCCTGCGCGGACTTCCTCGGCGCGGTCGCTGTCGCAGAGCGGGCAGGCGTGCGCTGTCGCGGCCGCGCCGCACATCGCTACCGCGGCGGCGATGGAGATGGCGGAGGACTTCCGCATGACGGCAGTCTTAGTGATGCGCTCCGCCGTCAATGTGAAGCGTGCGTGAAAGCCGATTCATGTTCGTCTGCTGAGGAGTGTTGTTATGAATTGTTTTTATCATGCACGACGGACGCATTTGCACTACTGTATATTTGTTCGCGCCGGGCCTGTGCGCGCGAGCGGTCTGGCTTGCTCGCGAAGCCCGGAGGTTTGATCTATGGCGATGGCTGCTGGGCCTCGATTTGCCCTGTTGGTTCGCCTTGATGTTTCAGCCGCGGGGGTGATGCAATGACGGCCTGCGTGCATGAGCGCAACGGCAACGTGTTGCCGTCGGTCGCAGCGTCGGCGGCCCGAACGCCGGGCGTCGGGTCGAACGAGGCGTGGCTGAAGATCCTCGATTCGCTGCCCGCGGCGATTTACACGACGGATGCGCAGGGGCGGATCACGTATTTCAACCCGGCGTGCGTTCGGTTCTCGGGGCGGACGCCGCGGGTCGGGGTCGATCATTGGTGCGTGACGTGGAAGCTGTTCCACCCTGACGGGCGGCCGATGCGGCACGACGAGTGCCCGATGGCGTCGGCGATCAAGGAAGGGCGGCCGGTTCGCGGCGATGTCGCGATCGCGGAGCGGCCCGACGGGAGCCGGGTCTGGTTCGAGCCGTACCCGACGCCGCTGTTTGATCAGTCGGGGGGTTTGCTCGGCGGCATCAACATGCTCGTGAACATCACCGAGCGGAAGCGCTCGGAGCAGGCGGACCGCGAGAAGGACGAGCGGTATCGCCGGACGCTGGCGCTGATGCCCGCGGCGGTGTACACGTGCGACGCGACCGGGGCGATTACGTATTACAACGAGCTGGCGGCGAGGCTGTGGGGAAGGTCGCCGCGGATCGGCGACGGGGGCGAACGCTTCTGCGGCTCGGCGGAGTTGATCCTGCCGGACGGGCGGTCGATGCGGCACGAGGAGTGCCCGATGGCGGTTGCGCTGCGCGAGGGGCGGGCGTTCCGCGACGCGGAGGTGACGATCCGCCGGCCCGACGGCACGACCGTGCAGGTGATGGTGAACATCGACCCGGTGCTGGACGAGCACGGCCGGGTTGTCGGGGCGATCAACTCGTTCCATGACGTGTCGGCGATCAAGCGGGCCGAGCGCGAGCTGCGCGAGCGGCAGGTGTGGCTCGCGGGTCAGCGCGAGGCGCTCGAGGCGGCGGTGAACGGTGCGCCGCTCGAAGAGTCGCTGGGGACCCTGGTGCGCACGGCGGTCGAGGCGATCGGCGGGGGCGCCCGCGCCGGGTTCTATCTGGCGAACGAGGAGGGGACCGCGCTTCGGCACGTCGTGGGGATGCCCAGGGACTATGCCGAGGCGGTGGACGGCTTCAAGGTGGGCCCCGACTCGCTCGCGTGCGGGCTGGCGACGGCGACGGGGCGGGCGATCCTGACGAGCGATGTGCGCGAGGATGCGCTGTGGCAGCCGTGGCTGTGGATGGCGGAGAAGTTCGACTACCGGGCGTGCTGGAGTTTCCCGATTCATACGGCGGCGAGGAAGTTCGTTGGGACGATGGCGATCTATTCGCGCGAGCCGCGGGAGGCGACCGAGCGGGATCAGGAGATCGGCCGGCTGCTGACGGACACGGCGTCGATCATCGTGTCGCGGCACAAGGAGTCGGAGGCGCGCCGGCGGACCGAGGCCGCGCTGCGGGAGAGCGA
>JAEYNG010000395.1 GCA_023412695.1 Planctomycetota bacterium
GTCGCGGCGGTGGTCGTGCTGGTCACCGGCGCGGGTGTGGCGTTGAGCGTGCTGTACTCGCGAGAGCAATCGCTGCGGCGCCGCGCCGACGCCGCGCTGCAGGTGGCCGAGCGGCAGGTGCGACGGCAACGGGCGACACAAGACTTCCTGATCGCCGACGCGTTCGGACAGGCCGCGCCGTCGCAGCGGGGACCGGGGCTGAAGGTGCTGGACGTGCTGGACGCGTGTGCCGAGGCGGTGGACTCTCGATTCCCGGACGACCCCGATCTGCGCGTGCATGTGCGCTACACGCTGGCGCACCTGTGGTGGGCCGCGGGGCAGTTCCAGAAATCGCTCGATGTCTCGATGCCCGCGATGCGGGAGTTCGAGCGGGCCGGCTTCAAGGTCGAGGACCAGACGCTGCTGCCCTCCGTGCTGGTGATCATTGGGCGCGCGGAGGCCTCGATGGACCGGCTGGACTCGGCCGAGTCGCGATACCGCCAGGCGATGGACCTCGCGCGGCCGATGACCGACTCGCTGGAGTTGTACGTGGACGCGATGACCTCGCTCGCCGAGGCGTTGCAGCGCAAGGGCAATCATGAAGAAGCCGAGCCCCTGCTGCGGGAGGTGATCCAGCGGGAGCACGAAGGACCAGAGTGGAGCAAGCGGTCGGTCGTCGCACGGCTCTCGCTCGCGGCGTCGATGATGGCTCGGCGTGCACCGCCCGAGGGTATTGAGCCGCTGCTCCAACAGGCGGCGCAGATCGGACGCGAGCGGAAAGGACGAGAAGCGAACGAGTTCATCGCGGCCATCAACAACCTCTCGACCTTCCTCGTGAATCAGGGACGGGCCGCGGAGGCTGTTCCGCTGATGCTCGAGGCGCTGGCTCGAGCAAAGCAGGTGTATCCGCAGGGTCACGTCAATGTCGGCATTTTCGCGATGACCACGGGCAGCGCGCTCGCACAGGTCGGCCGGATCGCCGAGGCCAGGGAGAAGGTGCTCGAGGGGCTGGCGGTGATCGCCGCGAGCGGCGACGAGTCGCGATACGTCCTGGAACGCGCGGCCGACTTTGCCGTGCGTATCTGCGACTTGGCGTCGGACCGGCAAGGCGGCGACGAGCACTTTGCGCTGTGGCTCCGTTGCCGGTGGCTGGTCGCCGGCGACGGAGAGAGCGAAGGGGTCATCAAACGGCTCGCCGAGTACAAGGCCCGCCTCACCGCGTCCGGTTTCAGCGACAACGAGATCAACGCGAAGATCGAGGCATTCGTCGACGACCTCGGCGTGCGCTATCCGGCGGAGTCAGAGAGGCGGTCGCGGCTGTTTGCGAATGCGGCGCGGGCGATGGTCGCGCTCGACCCCATCCGTTACCACGGGGTCGCCGGGCGACTGATCGCGGACGCAACGGCGGCGCTGGAGCATTCCGAACGGTCGGAGGACGATCGGCTGATCATCGAATCGGCGGAGCGGGAACTCGCGGCGGCGACACAGAAGGGCTGACGCGCCGCGGCAGAAGACAGCCCGCACACCGCACCTTGAATGGCCCCGGTGGGATTTGAACCCACACGGCCCTTCCGGGCCTGCGGATTTTAAGTCCGCTGCGTCTGCCGTTTCGCCACGGGCCCCAGACGCTTGATTCTACGGAGGATACGGCGATTTTGGAGGCGGTCCGGGAGCGGGATTGGGAGCGTCTCGGCGGATTGCTTGACGGTCAGGATCCGGTACTCGGCGAACTGCTCCGGAATTGGGGTCGCTTGTCGACTGCCACCCGAGGAGCTGTCGCAGCCCTGGTTCGTGCGAGCGCCGGTGGCAACCGGACGCACCC
The DNA here is from genome assembly GCA_023412695.1 of Planctomycetota bacterium. Classification (GTDB taxonomy): domain Bacteria; phylum Planctomycetota; class Phycisphaerae; order Phycisphaerales; family UBA1924; genus JAHBXL01. Next base: position 1,802 of record JAEYNG010000395.1, read on the forward strand.
TGACTGAACTTGTCGCCCGTGATGATGTCACGGTTCGCCGTATGTCCTTGTGGCGGGATTCGGTGCTCCTCCAGCCGGAGGATGTTCGCTACCAGTACCCTCCGTTGGAGAATAGACCGATGGCTGACGTGCAGAAGCAGTTCGAAGAGTTTCACGAAAAGATCCGGATGGACTACGAGATGGCGAGCGAGCTTCGCGAGAAGCGAGAGGCCGTCCTGAAGCGGATTCGGAAGTACCTGAAGGACAACGACTTGCCCGGGTTCCGCGAGATCGGACAGGGCAGCTACACGATGAAGACGGGTACCAAGCCCATCGAGGATCTGGAGTACGACATCGACGTGGGGCTCCGGTTCGACTTCCACGAGGATGACTACACCGCCGACGAGGTGCGAGGCTGGATCTACGAGGCCGTGAAGGACCACACCCAGCGGATCGAGAAGAAAAAGCCGTGCATCCGGGTCGCCTACGAGGCCGGCTACCACATCGACATCACGAGTTACGCCGTCTGGGAGGAGAACGGGAAGGACCAGTTCCGTTTGGCTCGGAAGGACACTGGCTGGACTCCAGCCGACCCGCCCGCCCTCTTGGATTACGTGAACAATTTCCGGGAGGCCAACTTCGAGGACACCGAGGACAACGCGACCAAGACGGACCAGTTCCGCCGGAATGTCCGTGCCCTGCGCCGCTGGAACGACGTGCGGATGCCCTACGACAGCAAGGCCAAGCCGGTAGGGCTCGCGTTCGTGCTTCTCGCTGTGCAGCGGCCTCTCACCCGGGCGACCTTCCTTGACAGCCGACCCGATGACCGTCAGTCGCTCGCGACGTTCGCCCGCTCGGTGGCCAACACCCTCGGGCGGGTCGTGGCGAAGAAGCCGACTCCCGAGTACGACGATCTGTTCGCCCGGCTGACGGATGAGGACATGGGCGAGTTCAAGCTGGCGATGGGCACCCTGGCCGATGCGTTGGAGTTCGCGGGTCGCACCGCGGATCCTGTCAAGGCGTGCGAGCGGCTCCAGGAGGTCTTCGGCGACGATTTCCCGGTTCCGGAGGCCAAGGACACCGCCACCAAGACCCGGGCTCCCGCGATCGTCACGTCGAGCTCCTCTGCGTGAGTCAACCTTTCTCCGATCACTTCTCGTCGCACAGAGCAGCGGCAGCCGAGACGGCCGCCGCTGCTCTGTGC
>JAEYNG010000400.1 GCA_023412695.1 Planctomycetota bacterium
CCGTCATCGAGAGCGACGACGGGCGCGTGATCGCGGCTTCGGCATGGACGGTGTGGGATGCTGCTGCAGACGACACAAACGATGCAACGGAACGGCGCTATCTCGCACACGGCGTGGTGATCTTTCCGCTTGGCGGCGGAGAGTCTGAGTGGGTCCCTGCTCCTGTCGGTGGTCACGGTGGCGATGAGGAACTTGTGCCGAGTGCATTTTCGCCGGACACGGATCTGCTGGCGATGCGGTACGCCGGACGCGAGTACGTCTGGTCAAGAAGCGAACGACGATTCGTGTATGGTCTGAGCTATGACGGCTCTGTCCGCTACGGAGTCGGCGTGATCGATGGTGTCCTGACGCGCGGGCGGACCAATCGTCCCGTGCTGTTTCCAAGCCAGCAGCTTCCTTGGACGTACGAGGGGGTCGAAGGGTACGTTGTTCCTTTCCGCTACGAGCCGGTGCAGTCAGCGGGCGGGCGATACCTCGCGGCGTCGTACGCCTCTACCGGGTACTTCCTGGGCATGGGCGATGACACGCCCGGGCACATGCGCGTGTGGAATACGGAAACGCAGAAGCTGGTGGCATGGTCGGGTGCGACCGAGGAGTTGCACCAATGGAACTGTCCGAAGCCGCTCGCGTTTCTGCGGCCGTCAGAAAAGTTGCTTTATGCTGATCGCGACGGGCTGCACATCGTGGAGGTCGAGTCGCGCCGGGTCGCGGCAAGTATGCCGTTCCCTGACTCGAACGTCTGGCTCGAGAAGGTTGTGTGGCTCCCGCACGCGAGCGTGGTGGCGGTGGAGGGGCGTGACAGTTTCTCGCTCATTCGGGTGAAGGAGTAGTCCGGGCTGTCTTCGGCGCGGCGCTCTCAGCTCTTCATGTTCACATACTGCAGCGGCTGGCTGAGGTCCGCGCCGTTGAGCATCGCCATCACCGTCCGGAGGTCGTCGATCTGCTTGCCCGTGAGGCGGACCTCGTCGCCCTGGATCGAGGCCTGGACCTTGATCTTTGACTCCTTGACGATCTTGACGATCTCCTTGGCGAGCTCGGGCGTCAGGCCCTCCTTGAGCTTGACGTCGCGCTTCATTGCGCCGGTCGCGCCGTGGCGGGCGGGCTCGGGGTCCTTGAACTCGAAGCTCTTGAGGTTCAGGCCGCGACGGATGGCGGCTGATTCGAACATGTCCTTGACCGCCTCGAGCTTTCCGCCGTCGGCGGCGTGGATGTGGATGTTCTTCTCTTTCTTGTCGACGGTGATCTCGACGGGCGAGTTGCGGAAGTCGAACCGCGCGGCGATCGCCTTCTTGGTGTTGTTGATGGCGTTGTCGAGCTCGGCGAAGTCGATCTTGCTGACGATGTCGAGTGATGGCATAGGCGGATGATACCGAAGCGCAGGGCCGGTGGAGCGGGAGTGGGCGGCGGCGCGGCCGCGGCGAAGTCGCTCGCGTGGGGCGAGGCTTATGCGCCGGGCGCGTGCGGCTCGATGTGCACGAGCACGTCGGCGACATGGGGCAGCTCGCCGCGGATCGCCGCGCGGACGCGTCCGCCGATGGCGTGGGCCTCGCGCACGGGCATGTCCGGGTCGACCTCGACGTGCATCTCGAGGAAGGAGCGCGAGCCGGACTTGCGAGACCGGACCTTCTCGATGCCGCGGACGCCGTCGATGCCGCGGGCGATGGCGCACGCCGGCTCGATCACCGCTTCGCCCGCGCCCGGGCCCTCGGCGTCCATCAGCTCGTGGAGCGGGATGCGCAGCAGCCGCCAGCCGTTGTAGAGGATGATCGCCGACGCGAGCAGGGCGGCGTAGTCGTCCGCGCTCGCCCAGCGGCTCGTTCCGCCCGCGCCCACACCGCCGCCGAAGAGCCGCTCGCCGAACAGGGCGATGGAGATGCCGATGAACGCCGCCGCGGAGGTGATCGCATCGGCGCGGTGGTGCCACGCGTCCACCTCGACCGCGCCGCTGTGCGACTCGCGTGCGACGGCGAGCACACGCCGGAACAACCCTTCCTTGATGACGATGACCGCGACCAGCACGCCGAGCGTGAACGGCGCGGGCGCGTGGTGCGGCGTGATGATCTCATGGACGGACTTGACCGCGATGGCGATGCCCGCGGCGATGACCATCGCGGCGACGACGAGGGCCGCGAGCGACTCGGCCTTGCCGTGGCCCCAGGGGTGGTTCTCGTCCGCGGGGCGTGCGCCGATGCGCAGGCCGCTCCAGATGACGACCGACCCCGCGATGTCGGTCATCGACTCGACCGCATCGGCGACGAGCGCGTACGAGTTGCCGATGAGCCCCGCGACCAGCTTCACGCCCGCGAGCGCGACGTTCACCAGCAGGCCGGCGACGGCGATGCGTTGCACGCGGAGGTTGGCGGGGGCGATGGTCACGGCGGGGATCGTAACGCGACGGCAGTCAGCTTGCGTTTACCGCGCCGCGACGCAGACGATGTGGTGCTCGGCGGACGCCGCATCGGCCACTGCGGGTTCGGGCATCTCGCGCCCGCCGGCGTCGGCGACGCCCCGGACGACGGTGGTGTTCGCGAGGCCCGCCTCGGCCATCGCGTCACGCAGCTCGGCGACGCTCCATAGCCGCCAGCAATAGACGAACGCGTCGAAGTGCTGCGCGACGATCTCGCCATCCTGCTCGATGCGGAAGTGCAGCGCGTTCTCGACACGCATCGTGAACGGATCGACGCTCCGCTGCTCCCACGTGTAGAGGATGCGCTCGCCCGGCTCGCGCCCCTCGTGCGTGCGGTGCACAAGCCCCGTGCGGAACGCCGCCGCGCCGCCGTAGGTGTCGCACACGAACACGCCGCCGGTTGCAAGGCGTGACTTTGCGCTGCGCAGATAGTCATTCAGTTCCGCGCGCGAGTGGAGCTCGCCGATCGAGAAGTTCCCGACGAAGATCACGTCGGCGCGCGTGGCAGTCGCGTTCGCCTCATTTGCCGCACCATTTTCGCCGCCGGGGCGAACATCCGCGCACCGCCAGATGATGCGTCCCGGCCCGATGCCCTCCCCCGCGGCAAGGGATTCACCGAGCCTGAGCGCATCCGTGGCGAGGTCCGTGGCGATGGCGCGGGCGTCGGCATTCGTGCGGACCCATTCTCGCGACACCGCCCCCGTCCCTGAAAAATCTTCGTGCAGCACTTTCGCCGCTGTCGCGGCGTCGCCCGCCGGTCCTGCCGCCGCCGCGTGAACGGCGCGGAGGATCCGCACCACCTCGCCCGGCCGCTGCACGCACCGCTCATAAAGGATGAATCGCGCATCGTCAACCATGTCCCAGCAGGTTATCTGACGCGCAATCCGGGCGCACCGGCTGATAACCGGTTCCGGCCGCCCGGAATCGGCACCTTCTTGCGCTCCCCGCGCCCGCCGCGGGCTCTTATCAGACTGTGGCATGGGTTGCGCGTTCCGAGGCCCCGTACGTGAGAGGGGGCTCATTTCCCGTTGTGAACACGCTCGGGGTCGATAGGTGGAGTCCCAACGTGGCAC
>JAEYNG010000419.1 GCA_023412695.1 Planctomycetota bacterium
TATCTACTCAGGGAGTATTGCGACGATCCCATCAAGCACCCTCCCTGGCCAAACGGAAGTCCTTGGAGTGATGCGGTAGGACTGCAGTATCGCGTCGGCTTGGACGCGCGAACGAAGGACATTCCGGATGAAGTTGTCCGACCGGTCTTTCAGTACGCCGAAGCGGTGATGGCAGAAGCTCCACGCCTGATTGCAGAGCGCGATAGCGGCAAGCGTGTCCTATGGATGGACCCCAAAGTCATGGAGATTCGATCTGCTGCCCTCTTTCTAGTCGGCATCACGACCGGGATGAGAATCAGTGAGCTCGCCGGCATTGAAAGCGGCGCGATCAGGCGAGAGCTTGTTGACGGGATTGAGTACACGTGGGTGTGCTCTATTGAGCACAAGGCGAAGACGGGGCCGACGGAGTGGTTAGCTCCACCGGACGCAAGCCGGTGGTTGTCCATCATGGAAGATTGGGCGCGGCCATACCAAGCGATTGCACGCAAAAGCGTGGAGGAGCTTGAGTGTAACGCTGAGCTTTCGAAGACGCAGCGGGCGCGCCTCAGTCATGCGACTGAGCGATGTGGACGATTGCTATTTCTGGGCATGGGCCACTCCGGCGTTCGCGTGGGTGCGATGACAGGGCAGAAGGGAAATGGTTGGCTGCAGGATCTCTTTCTGCACGCAGGGGTTGACTGGGCGCCACATGCGCATCAGATGCGAAGAACGTACGCTGTATCCTGTGCAAAGCACGCGCTGGGTGATCTCTTCTATTTGAAGCATCAGTTCAAGCATCGAACAATGGATACAACTGCGCTTTATGCAATGAACAAGGCGCAGGATGAACTACTCTTTCAGGAAGTCTTCGACGAGATTGCAGCCGCGAAGGCAAGCCTCATCGCGCACTGGCTTGATCCCGAAACCGTCCTTGGAGGCGGAGCGGCCTCAACAATCGAAGCCAATGACATCTCCGTGCTCTCGTCTCGGAGAGCGTTGGCTGAAGACATGGCCGACAAGGTGACGATCCGCGCAACCGGCCACGGCTGGTGCCTGGCCGCGGATGAAGGATGTGGCGGCCGCGGCTTGTATGAGCGAACGCGATGCCTTGATTGCAGAAATGGCTTGATGGACGAACGTCACGTTCCGATGTGGAAGGGAATCTTTCGCCAACAACTAGAGTTGCGTGACAACCTAGGAGACCTCGGCCCCGGTGGCGCCCGCCGCATCCAGCGAGATATCTCGCGCATCGCATCGTTGTTCAAGAGCATGGGAATCGACTGCAATGAGCTGTGAAACTCGAGCATCTATTGAAGAGGCATTTGCTCGCCTATCCGCTGCGGGCGGCTCTCCCTCCATAGCGGACGTGACACGTGAAGTCGGGGTCTCGCCGGGACTGATTCGCAAATGCTATGGAGACATCGCGGACCGAATACTAGAGGCGTCCGGACGTAGCCCTCGGCAGCGGCGCGAGGCGCTCGCCCTGGAGGTCAGTGCGCTCAAGGAGGAGCTTTCGAAGACGCGGCAGGCACTCGAGATGGCGAAGAAGGACCTCACGCGGATAGCGTCGCTCAACTTAACGCTGACGCTCGAGAATCGAAGGCTGAAAGACCCGGACGCCAAGAGCACAGTTGTGCCGTTTCGCGGTGGCAAACGATCGAGGAAATAGGCACCAAAAGGCGAGCCGTTCCAAGCCGTCGCCGGCCGGGCATGTTTGCTGTTCAGGTCGCTGATTTCAAGATTCAGCCTCTATGTCGGCGTCGTCAGTAACCCGACCAGTAGCGCTTCACTTCATGCACTACAGCTTCGGCCGCATCCACAAGTCGCTCCCGGATTACTTCGGCGATGGGGCACCTGTGGTCGCTGGAAAGAAATCGCCGCTTTTTCGAACCGAGACACACCGGCTACTCGAACATCTTCCCAGGAGACATTGTTCGGGCTCCTCACGCATTGATACCGATCTGCACTCAAGCAACAAAGGGCGCATCGGACCAGGACCCTTCAGCTGACCATTCGCCGGCCTTCAAAGGCCAGCATCCCGAAGCAAATCAGACATCTTTCTCCCCAAGCCTCGACAGACGCGATCAAGAGTGGCCAAGGTTAGATTTCTCTCCCCGCGCTCAAGCGACGAGTACTGCGTTCTGTGCATGCCAAGGGAAGCTGCGAAATCGTCCTGGTTTATCCCTAAGGCCTGGCGATTCTGACGCATTGCATGACCAATGCGTCGAGGAAGGGGAAGCGGCTTTTCCATAGGGCCTCAAACCTATGTGCGCGCCTCTTTTAGCTCTACAGCACTTCCTATAGACTACTTATATGTATCAAGCGTCACATTTACGATTTTCTCGCCCGAATTCCCGAGGTTTATGGAAATTAGCTGCTGGTGTTGAGTAGCGCGCTCCGAGTAGCCGGGAGAATGGCGACGAACTATCGGGCCGACGGGGCAAAGGGAGTAAACACGAACCGGCAGAGATCGCTCGTCACGGACCAACTGAAGAGGAGTGACCTCTGGTCCGTGATGTGCCTGCAAGCGTGGCTCTGGGCCGGAGTCAGAGATTCAGACATGGGCTTCGAGTTACTGGCACCCCACGAGTGGATGGAAGAACGGGTGCTTAGCCATCTGCAGCAGCAGGGATTCATAAATGGAGAACGAAACATAGAGGCCCCAACTCAACGCTCGCTCAATGACCCGGGGCATCGGTGGCGGCTTAATGAGGAGCTCGGCGAACTGCTTGAAGCGGGGTCTCTAACTAACCAGGCTCTCGAAGAGTTGCGGGACGGTCCAATGTTCCTATCGGCTGTCCGCGAAGCGTGGCACACCTTAGCAACCGCGGAGGTAGTCGCATACCTAGCTGCAGAATTGTCTGATCATGGATTCGATGCGAATTGGGCATGGAGGCTTGTGCCCCAGATTGAGCTCGCGGTTCCCCGCATTTCGATATCCGAAGGCTTCTATATGTGTTGGCTCGCTGTACGCGACATAGCCTCCGCGTATTTGAGATTCCCAAATTCGCGTGACCGCCTGCCACATGTGCTGAGTCATGCGCTCGAAGCAAAGCTTCAGAAAGTCAGGCGGAAGGCTTGGAGGACCAGCCCGTTTGCACGTCATCGCCGCTGCAGCGAAAGCGCCATGGCCGCAGTGTTCTCCACGGCCGTGACTCAGCTTAACGATCGCTATTTGCTGCTCGCTCCTAGCGACATGCCCTGGCTAGAAATCACCCAACCAGAAAGCCGTTGAAGTTTCTGGACAGCAAGGCATGAATGTCCTTGGGACACTGCGACATTCGCGGACGCCGCATCTGAAGGCGTGAAACTCCGATTTGTGTAAGGAGTCTTTGTGCAGAATCGAAAGAGAAGTGGCGCAGCCATTAACATCAAACTGGATGTCGTGCTCAAAGCGCAGGCAAAGGAGGTGCTCCAGGCGAATGGACTCACTGTAAGCGAGGCGGTGAGAATTTTTCTGCAAGAGGTGGTCAGTCGGGGGACACTTCCGCCTTCTCTCCGTCGTCCCCGCACAATAACCAAGAGATTGTTTTGGGCCATGAAACGGGACCAGCAAGCTCGCGATCAAGCGCTGGTACGAGCGGGCAAAGTTCCGCCAGAAGCCATGTTTCTGCTGAGAGAAGAGCGACTGAAAGATGCCACACTAGAGTGGCCGAATACGCCACTGGTCGATGATTGACGGACTCCGCCCGAATGACCGCCAGCTCTTTGGTTCTGGCGCGAGGCGCCCGTGGGAGACGTGCAACAGGGATAGTGCATGAAGGTACGCCCCATGGAAGGTCTGCTGGGCATGCGAGCGTCACATCATCACCTTGATGAACTCACGAGAATAACGCGTAATTGGACCCCAGAGCACAACCAATTCCTGCTCGTTGGGTCAAGTAGCCTTCGCAGTAGAGTTTCGATGAACTTTACTGTATATTCATACAGCTAGTTTGAGCTAGGCACGCTGGATAAACCATGCCCGATTTATTTTCCCAATCAGCGCGTGCAAATGACTTTCAAGCGCGCGCGGTCATGCCCGCGCGCGAACTTGGAGCATACGAGGCACTGTGGGCACGTGAAGGCACATCGTTTAAAACGATCGCCGAGACCTTCCGCCAGCATCCCGGCGCGGTGCCGTCGGACTTCGTGTCTGCAGGGGAGTGTCAGCAGTACTCGCGCTTGACGCTAGGGACAATTCGGGCAGCTGGAATCAAGCATTTTGGTATACGAGTACATGGCGCCGGAGAATATCCGGAAAGGCTGAGAGATGCTGAACATCCAGTTGAACTCCTGTACTTCCAAGGGAACTGGGATCTCACGAGCACACCATGTGTAGCCATTGTAGGAACTCGAAACCCATCAGACGATGGCGTGCGACGAGCTGCCAAGCTAACCCGCCACTTCGTCAGTGCGGGATTCACTGTTGTGTCAGGCTTAGCGCAAGGTATCGACACCGTTGCACACACAACCGCTATTCAAGCTCATGGGCAAACGATTGCAGTTTTAGGCACCCCAATCACTTCGTACTACCCGTCGGCAAACGAGCATCTTCAGCGCCAGATCGCCGATGAGTTTCTGGTGATCAGTCAGGTTCCGATTGTGCGGTACTCGCGCCAGGGGCCACACGGGAATCGTCTGTTTTTTCCGGCGAGGAACGTGACCATGTCCGCGCTCACGCAAGCCACAGTGATTGTGGAGGCGGGAAATACTTCTGGAACGTTGATTCAAGCACGTCACGCTCTTCGTCAAAAGCGACAGCTCTTCATCCTGGACAGTAACTTCAAGAACCCGAATATCTCTTGGCCGGCCAAGTACGCTGAACTAGGTGCGATTCGCGTTCGTGATTTCGAAGATATCCGGGTGCACCTTGCTCCCTGATCGATTGACATGGATCGATGAAACGAATCG
>JAEYNG010000442.1 GCA_023412695.1 Planctomycetota bacterium
GCCTCCATCTTCCCCTTTGGCCACCGCTCGCCGACAGGTGACGTCCCGCGGCAGGCATGAGTTTAACACCTCAATCCCCTCCCTGCCTAGCCGTTCCACGGGATTTCCAACTGTTTGTCAGAGACCGAGTTGCCGTCTTCTCCACCCATCCGACGGGTCTGCTGCCAACCGGCGTCCAAGCATCGGTACACTGCACGCCCGGACCCCAACGAACCCTTCCCGGAGTTCCCGATGCCTGTCGCCCGCCACGCGATCCTCTTTCTCTCCCTCTCCGCCGCCGCGCCCCTCGGGTGCGCCGCCCACCTCCGCGCACCGGTCATGCACCTGCAGCCCGCCGCGAACCCCGCGCCGACCGAGGTCGCGTTTCCTGAGTACCCCTCCCTTTCCCCGGACGGGAAGACCCTTGTCTTTGCGTGGGCCGGTGACCTCTGGGCGAGCCCGACTACCGGCGGCACCGCCTCCCGCCTCACGGCCCATCCGGCCACCGAACGCCGTGCCGTGTTCTCTCCCGACGGCTCACTCCTTGCCTTTGAGTCCGACCGCGACGGAACCCGCAACATCTATTTGATGCCCCTGACCCGTGATGGGAACACCATTCTTGGGGGGTCGATTTCCCGGATTACCACCAGCGACCGCGGCCAAGGCCTCTCCGCCTTCTCAGTCGATTCCAAGTCCTTGTATTTCAGTGGTTTACATGCGCCGGAACTCCACCGCTCCGCCCGCATGTACGTCGTTGACCTCGTCCAGAACGACGACGGCTCCTACCGCGGCGGGCCGGTGCGCGAACTGACCGGGGCCTTCGGCAGCACCCCCCGCGCCACCCCGGATGGCTCAATCCTCTTTTACAGGGGCCGGTTCGACCCCGAGCGCCCCAAATACCGCGGCTCCGGCAGCATGGACATCTTCTCCATGTCCCTGGCCGACAAGACCTTCCGGCAGCTCACGACCGACCCGGCCAACGACTTCGATGCTTGGCCCGGCCCGGACGGCTCAGTCGTTTTCCTCTCTAGCCGGGACGGGGTGAACAACCTCTGGAAGTTGCGCGCGGGAACCACCGACGCTGGTGACCAGCCGATGCAGCTTACCAACTTCGAGCCCACCGCCGAGGAGTACACCATCGGCCACGGCGTCCACGACCTGACCGTCTCCGCCGACGGCTCGACCGCCGCGTTCATGCTCTGGGGCGCGGTCTACCGCCTCGACCTTACCCAGGCCGACGCGCGGCCGGAGCGCGTGACCATCCACGTCGGCTCAGATATCCCCAATGTGGATTTCCAGCACCTGAACATCAGCTCGCAGGTCTCCGAGGCCGCGCTCTCCCCCGACGGCAAGACGATGGCCGTCGTCGCCCGCGGCGAAGTGTTCATCCGCCCCACCACCGAGGGCCGGCCCACCCGTCGCGTTACCAACTCCTATGGCCGCGAACGCGACCTCGCATGGTCGCCCGACGGCGCAACGCTCTACTTTGCCTCCGACGAGCCCGCCGAGGGCGCGCAGCCCGGCGCATACTCGATCTATCACGCCCGGGTCGCCATCGCCCGCGAGGACCTGAAGCCCAAGCCAGAGACAGAGAAAACCTCCGAGGCCAAGCCTGACGACAGCAAGAAGCCCGACGCTAAGAAGGACGACAACAAGCCCGACCCCGGCAAGCGCTGGGCAGAGGCGATCACGTTCGAGGTTTCCCCCTTCATCGTTCCTGGCGATGACGCCCGCCGGCCGCTCCCCTCCCCTGACGGCACGAAGCTCCTCTACACCCGCGGCCGCGGCGACATCGTGCTGCGCACGCTGGACGACGGCGCGCCCGGCGACGAGCGCGTGCTGATCCCGAGCTGGGACTCAGGAGAGATTCTCTGGGCATCCGATTCCCGCCATGTCGTGTACGCGATGCACGACCTTGATTTCAATATCGACATCTGGCTGCTCAACACCGGCGACGCGGACGCCGAGCCGATCAACCTCACCCGCCACCCCGACAACGATTTCTCGCCGCGGCTCAGCGCCGACGGCAAGGTCCTCACCTTCCTCTCCGAGCGCGGCAGCGGCGACGACGCCATCGATGTCTACCAGGTTTACCTCGACCTCGAGCTCGAGGGCATGACCCCCTACGAGCGCGACGAGTACTTCAAGAAGGCCGCGGAGACCGCGGGCAAGCGCAAGCCGCTCGAAGTTCCCGCGCCGAAGCCTGAAGCGAAGCCGGAGAGCAAGACCGACGACAACGCGGCGGGAAACGCGCCGGCGGGCGAAGCCGAGCCCGATGAAGCGAAGCCCGACGAGCCGAAGGCGGACGACAAGCCCGCGCCCAAGCCCGCCGCGGAGCCCAAGCCGCTGAGGTTCGACGCCGAGGACGCGTACATGCGCATCCGCCGCATCACTTCGTCCCGCGGCAGCGAGAACAATCTCGCCGTCACACCGGGCGCCGACCGCATCATCTTCGTCGCCCCCGGCGAGGACGGCCCCTCGTCCCTCGTCAGCGTCGATCACAAGGGCCAGGACCGCAAGGTCATCTCCACCGGCCCGGCCAGCGGCGTCGATGTCTCGCTCACCGGCGACCGCGTCGTGTTCATCAAGAGCGGCGCGGCCAACACCGCGCCCAAGACCGGCGGCAAGGTGGACGCCTGGCCCATTGATGCACAGATCCAGATCGAGGTCGCGCGACAGCAGCGGCAGAAGTTCCTCGAGGCCGCGCGCGTCGTCGGGCAGAACTTTTATCACCCGACGCTCAAGGGCCTCGACTGGGACAAGCTCACCCAGCGCTACCTCGCCCTCGCCGAGAAGACCCGCACCAGCGAGTCGTTCAACCGCATCGTGGACATGCTGTTCGGCGAGCTCGACGGCTCGCACCTGGGCATCAACGGCGGGAGCGCGGGCGGCACGTGGAACGCGCCCGACTTCTCGGTTGGCTACCTCGGCGCGATCTTCGAGCCTGTCGAGGGCGGCTTCAAGGTGACCGAGGTCACGCCCAAGGGCCCGGCCGACCGCGCGGGCTCGCGTCTCTCCGTCGGCGATGTCATCGTCGAGGTCAACGGCGAACCCCTCGCCGCGGACGGCGAGCACCCGGCCTCCGGCCTCGACGGCGCGATGGTCAACACCGCGGGCAAGGAGACGCTGCTCAAGGTCCGCGCCGAGGACGGCGCGACGCGCCTTGTGCTGATCGTCCCTATCGGCTGGGGCGAGTGGGACCGCCTGCGTTATGACCAGATCGTCCGGCAACGACGCGACATGGTTGAAAAGCTCTCGAACGGTCGGCTCGGCTACCTCCACATCCGCGGGATGAGCGAGCCTAGCGTCCGCGACTTCGAGCGCGACCTGTACGCCGCGGGCAAGGACAAGGACGGGCTTGTCATCGACGTCCGCGACAACGGCGGCGGCTGGACCGCGGACATCCTGCTCGCCTCGCTCACCGCGCCGCGCCACGCCAAGACGCAGCCCCGCGGCGTCGATCCAAAGGACGTCCCCGATGACGCCTACCCGCGCGACCGCCGCCTCATCTATGCCTGGACGCGGCCCATCAATGTCCTCATCAATCAGAACTCCTTCTCCAACGCGGAGATCTTCGCGCACGCGATCAAGGGCATCGGCCGCGGCCGGCTCATCGGCACCGCCACGTTCGGCGGCGTCATCTCCACCGGCGGCACCTCGCTCATCGACGGCACCACCGTCCGACTGCCGTTCCGCGGGTGGTACCTGCCCGACGGCACCGATCAGGAGAACAACGGCGCCAAGCCCGACGTCGATGTCCCGCAGACCCCCGCCGACGAGGCCGCGGGACGCGACGCGCAGCTCGAGGCCGCGGTGAAGGACCTGCTCACGCAGATCGACAACCCGGCGAGAACGTCGCGATGAACCTCGTGGCGGCAATCGCGGGCGCAGTGACAGCCACGGCCGTCGTTGCGCCCGCATCGCTCGCGCCGCCACCTTCGTTCGGCGACTTCACGGCCTCGCGCCACGGCTTTGCCTTCGTCAACCACTTCACCGGCTCCTCGCTCCCCGGCCCGCTCGTGCTGCTGCACGGTGCGCTCAACGCGCCGAGTGAGTACGGGCTCTGCGGCGGCATGTGCTTCGCCGCCGCGGACTTCTACATCGCCGGGCGTACGCCGCCGCGATCCACGACCCCGCCGCGTCGCGGCACCGCGCTGTACCGCTACATCTACCAGCGCCAAGCCGATTCGCTCGGCGAGCGTCTCGCCTACGCCGCGCAGTTCTCGCTGTGGATGGACATGCCCGACACGGGCCCGTTCTCCGCCAGCGCAGCGTCTGTCGCCCAGCTCAACGACGCCCTCGCCCTCCTCGACGACGGCAAGCCCGCGCACATCGGCCTTGTGTACATCTCTTCAAAGCAGACCCGCGAGCCGTGGCACAACCACCAGGTGCTCGCGACTTCGTACCGCCTCGACGAGAACGACGGCGGCGCGACCGCATGCTCGCTTCGCATCTACGACCCCAACTACCCCGGCGATGACGGCGTGCGCATCGACCTCGCCCTCGCGCTCGAAGGCTTCGAGCGCATCGGCCACGCGATGGTGCCGGTCGTCAACGCCGAGTGCCGACGCATCGTCACCGAGCGCCCGCCCCGTCGCGTCCGCGGCGTGTTCCTCATGCCCTACTCGCCCAAGGTTCCGCCCAACGGGCTGCGCTAGTCGGCCCACAGCCCGCTCAGCTTCGCGGCGGCGGCCAGCAGCAGCAGCGTGATCACGATCCGCACGACCCGCGTCGGCAACACGTGCGTGAGCTGCGCGCCCGCGACACCGCCGATCATCGCCGTCGGCGCCATTGCGCCCGCCAGCAGCGTCGCGTCAACGACCGACTGATCGAGCGACGGCAGCGACGCGAGCTTCACGCCCGCGCCGATCACCGACGTGATGCAGATCACCGCGCTGCTCGTCGCGATCGCCTGCTTCAGCGGCACGCGGCAGATCATCTGCAGCGCGGGCACCAGTAGCACCCCACCGCCCAGCCCCAGGAGCCCGCCGACAAACCCCGTCAGCGCGGCGCTCACCGCGAGGCGCGTGCGCGTCGTGCGCTGCCCGTCGGCGTCAACGCCCTTTTTCGCCAGCAGCCGCCAGACGTTGAACACGCAGTACACCAGCAGGAACGCCGCGAGCGCCTTGCGCAGCACGTCGCCGTTGAACATATTGCCGACGAGCACGCCGGCGATCATGCTCGAGATCGTCCACGGCAGGAGCGACGGCAGCAGGTCCTTCCGCACCGCGCCGTTGCGGTGATGACGCACCGCCGCGGGGAACGATACGAACACGTTCACGATCATCGCCGCGGCCATGTAGAGGTGGTGCGTGTGCGGCGTCGGCTCCCCGAACACCCAGTGCAGCGCTGGCAGCATGATCATCGAGCCGCCGACCCCGGCCAGCCCGCCGAGCAGGCCCGCGCCAAGCCCGATCACCCCTGCCCCGCCGATCTCAAGCCATGTCAGCTGCATGCTCGC
>JAEYNG010000486.1 GCA_023412695.1 Planctomycetota bacterium
GGCCTGCACCCGCTGAAATAGCGACCGCGGCGGTCAGCGTCGCGGCGAGCGCGTGTACGTCTTCCGCTGAGGGATCGTCACCTCGAGCGGCGCGGGGTCGAGCCTCACGACGCGCGTCGCGTGCCACCCGCGATCGGTCAGCTCCGCGTCATACGTGACGTTTGAGCCGTCCTTGAGCACGCGGAAACCTTCGCCCTGGATCTTCGAATAATGAACAAAGACGTCCTGTCCCTCAGGGCCCACGATGAATCCGAACCCCTTCTTCGGATCGAACCACTTGACGGCGCCTTGGACGTCGATGATCTGCTTCGGACTGCCTTCAGACATGTCGTAACCCGCTTGCCATCGCCGTGCGAGCGCGTTCGCTCCGCAACGGCCGTGTTGGCGCAACAGGGCGGGGCGGCCTTCTGGCCCCAGACATCAGGAACACCATCGCGTGCACATCTGCAACACGTTGGGGCCGCCGCTCCAGCACCCACAACTGCACTGACACGAAACCTCTGATTGACGATCCCGCGGGGCCGTCCCCGCGACGTAAAAAATCACAAACCGGGCCTCAGACTACCAAAGGTTTGCACTTCCGCAAAGACCTGTGCGAAAAGATGTGCATAACTTCCGGCAGTCGGCGATCCGCCGATCCGGGCAGGCCCGCACCATCTCGCTCCAAAAACAACGCAAGTCCATGGAGACCATGGACTTGCGTGTGAACATTGCCTGTCTTGCCGGTTTACCCAGCTTGAACTGTCTCGGCCGCCATCGCCGCCTTACGGCTGAGCTTGATGCGGCCCTGGTCGTCCACCAGGATCACCTTGACCTTGATCACGTCGCCGACCTTCACCACATCGGTCACGTTCTTGACGTAGCCCTCGGCGAGCTCGGAGATGTGGCACATTCCGTCGGTTCCCGGCGCGAGCTCGACGAACGCACCGAAGTCCTTGGTCGAGACCACTTTGCCGGTGTAGATCGTGCCGACCTTGATCTCCTCGCACAGCGCCTCGATCTCGGAGCGGGCAAGGTCGATCGCATCGCCGTTGGGCGCGGCGACGAAGACCGTGCCGTCGTCCTCGACGTCGATGGTGACGCCGTACTTGTCCTGCAGGCCGCGGATCGTCTTGCCGCCCGGCCCGATGAGCTTGCCGATCTTCTCGGGGTTGATGTGCAGTGTGACGAGGCGCGGCGCGAGCTTGCTGATCTCGCTGCGCGGCGCGGGGAGCGTGCGCTCCATGATCTCGATGATCTCGAGCCGGCCGCGGCGGGCCTGCTCGAAGATCCGCTCGATCTGCGAGACCACCAGTCCACGGGTCTTGAGGTCGAGCTGGATGCCCGTGATCCCCTCGCGTGTCCCGGCGACCTTGAAGTCCATGTCGCCGAAGAAGTCCTCCTCGCCGATGATGTCGGTGACGAAAAGCTCATTGCCGTCATTGTCATCTGCGAAGCGGCCGACCGAGATGCCCGCGACCGTGCCCTTGATCGGCACGCCCGCGTCCATCAGGGCCAGGCACCCGCCGCACACCGACGCCATCGACGAGCTGCCATTGGACTCGGTGATGTCGGACACCACGCGGATGGTGTACGGGAACTCCTCCGGCGAGGGGAGCACGCCCAGCAGCGACCGCTCGGCCAGCGCGCCGTGGCCGATCTCGCGACGGCCCGGGCCGGTGATGCGCTTGGCCTCGCCCGTCGAGAACGGTGGGAAGTTGTAGTGAAGCGTGAACTTCTTGGAGTACTCGGGCAGCAGGCCGTCGATGATCTGCTCGTCCTTGCCCGTGCCCAGCGTCGCCGAGCAGAGCGACTGCGTCTCGCCGCGCTGGAAGAGCGATGAGCCGTGCGTGCGGGCGAACACGCCGACCTCGGAGATGATCTGCCGGAGCTGCGTCGGGCCGCGGCCGTCGGCGCGGGTCCCGCTCTCGACAATCAGGCGGCGCGTGATCTTCTCCTCGAGGCGCCGGAACGCCTCCTTGGCGAAGTTGCGGCGCTTCAGCGTGACGAGGTAATCGTCGTAGTTGCCGGTCCCGTTGAGCTTGAAGTGCTCGTCGAGCATCGCGGTGCGGATCGCGTCCACCCGCTCGGCCCGAGCCTGCTTGCCGTTGATCTTCCTCGCCTCGGTCAGCTCGCGCTCGACAAGGCCGCGGACCTGCTCGGCGACGTCCGCCGGCGGCAGGTTGAGATCGCCCATCCGCTTCTCTTTCCCGACCTTCTGCACAAGCTCGTCGATCAACGCGAGCGTCGGCTTGATGCCGTTCTCGATGCCGAACTCGATCGCGCCCAGCACGCCCTTCTCGTCGACCTCGGCCGCGCCGACCTCGATCATGTTCACGCCGTCCTTGTGGCCGGCCAGCACCATGTCGAGATCCGAGTAGTCGAGCTGCGTGACGGTGGGGTTCAGCACGTACCGCAGGCCGTCGTCGGTCACGACGCGTCCGACGCGGATCGTCGCCGTCGGCCCCTCGAACGGCGCATCGCTGATCGCCAGCGCCGCCGACGCCGCCGTGCCCGCGAGCACGTCCGTGTCGTTCTCGCCGTCGTGCGACATCACCCAGACCTGCACCTGGATCTCGTCGATGAACCCGTCGGGGAACAGCGGGCGGATCGGGCGGTCGATCATCCGCATCGTCAGGATTTCCTTCTCGTTCGGCGCGCCCTCGCGCTTGCGGAAACCGCCGGGGAACTTGCCCGCGGCCGATGCCTTCTCGCGGTAATCGACCGTCAGCGGGAAGAAGTCCAGCCCCTCCCGCGGCTTGGCGCGCACCACCGTCGCCAGGACGGTGCTGCCGCCATAGGTCGCCATCACCGCCGCGTCGCACAGCTTCGCGATCTTCCCCGTCTCGAGGATAAGCGTGCGCCCGGCGATCTCCCGTTCAACTCGTACGTGTTGTGCCATGTCTTCTGTCTCCAGCTGCGGCTACGCCTGGAGTCCGCGCGCGGGCAGCCCGAACGGAGCTTTGGTCGCGGACCTTCGGCTTGTCCCGCCGGCCAGCCGCCTGTTGCGGAGGCAGAAGGCATGAAGCAGTCCGCGACTGCCCCGTGCCCACTGCCACCCAGGCCGCGGCCGGCTCCCCTCCCCCTTGCCCTTCGCAATCGCTGTTCGCAGACGCCCCGGGCCTCGAAGGGCCCTCGACCCGTGATGCGCCTGGCCCAATCGGGCCCGAAAAGACAAGCCCCCCGCTTTCGCGAGGGGCTTGTTGAGTCGGTTACTTGCGCAGGCCGAGGCGGCCGATCAGGGCGGTGTACCCGTCCTTGTCCGTCCTCGCCAGATACTTCAGCAGACGGTTCCGCCGGGCAACCTTCAGCGTCAGCCCGCGACGCGAGCTGTTGTCCTTGCGGTGCATCTGCAGGTGCTGCGAAAGAAAGTTGATGTCATTGGTCAGCAGCGCGATCTGGACCTCGGGAGAGCCCGAGTCCTTGTCGTGCCGGCGATTGTTCTGGACCGTCTGCGTACGGAACTGCGTCTCGTTCATTGCTGCCCTAGCCTTCAAATCCGTTGGGGTTGCGTCAGACGCAGAGGATAGGCGGCACGCCCTGCCCGCTTCAAGGCCCGTTGCTCTGCGCACCCACCTTCATTTACCCGATCAAATTCCAAATATTATCGCCAACCGCCGTGGATGGCCAGCGTGATCCCCGGATTCTGGATGTTCACGAACATCGTCGTTCCATCCGGCGAGAAGCATGACCCGGCGAACTCCGACTTGTTCAGCGCGTTCCGTGCAAACGTCGAAACCCGCCCGTCCGGCTCGACCATGACCAACCGTTGCTGTTCAAGCCCGCTGTCCTCGCACACCACCAGCCCGCCCCACGGCGTCACCGACAGGTTGTCCGCGTTCGCCACCGCCTTGGAATCCTGCGGCTCGACAAACAGCTCGAGCAGCCCGCCGTCCTCACGTTCCTTTGGCGTCCCCTCATACGGGCTCGGCAGATAGCGCCACAACTGCCCCAAGCGCTGCTTACCGCCGTTCGTGCACGCAAAATAGACCCGCGCCGTCCGTCGCGGCGAGTCCTCCCTCGCGCCGGGCCCGAGCCCGAACCACATTCCCTCACCGCGCGCAAAGCACGCCGCGCCGCGCTTCCGGCCCCGATACCGAAGATCATCGACCCGCCCGTCGACATCTTCGAGATCCACCCACTCCGTGTGCAGCAACGCCCCGACAGCCACCGGCTCATCGTCATCCCAGTTGCGTGTAGACCGCCCCTTCTGCCCCTTGATCGCCAGCGCCTGCAACCTGCCGCCCTTGTGCAGGTCCGCACGGTCCGCCGGCACATACCGGTACAACAACCCATCCGCGCGATCCTCGGTCAGGTACACCACCCCTGTCGCCGGATCGACGCACACCGCCTCGTGGTTGAACCGCCCCATCCCGCGGATCGGCCGCGGCCGCATCGTCAGCCCATCGCGCAGCGGCTCGCACTCAAACACGTACCCGTGGTCCTGCTCGAAACCGTCCCCCCTGGAGTCAAAGCACTCCTCGCATGTCAGCCATGTGTTCCACGGCGTCGCGCCCCCGGCACAGTTCCGCACCGTCCCCGCAAGCGTCAGACTGCGGCGGAGCACCTCACGGCTCTTCGTGTCGTACACGATCGTGCTGCACCCGCCCCGCGCCCGCGGCCCGGCGTCATACAGCGCATCCGCAGCGACAAGCCCGATCCGCTCATCCTTTCGGCCAAACGGGCCGAGCGGTCCGTGCGCCGGAATCTCGACCTCGTGGTTCACAACGAGCGCCGTCAGCCCGTCGGGCCGCAGAAACGCCGCCATCGCGTCCTGCTTGCCCGGCACGATGAACCCGTCGTCCATCTCCTCGCCGTACCGCGCGAGCACCTGATAGGAGAATCCCGCAGGCAGGTCGATTAGCCCCGCCGCATCCTTCACCAGCGGTCCGAATCGCCCGCCCTCGATCTCGCGCGCTGCACCGGGCAGCACACCGCCGAGGCCGTTCCGGAGCGCAACAAACCCTGAACCAAACGCCGCGGCCCGCGCGAGAAAGTGTCGCCGATCGATCATGGACGGCCTCTGATCCCCGGCCCGCCAGAGCACTATACCGCGCATGCGCCCACGCCCGCATCGCAGGAATGCGAAGCCTCGGTCAAGCCCGGCTGATCTCCGCGGCGTCGCCGGCTGGCCGATATCCTCCGACATGAAACTCTCCCGGCGGGTCAGCGAGCTCAAACCGTCGTCAACCGTCGCGGTAATGAACCGCGCCAAGGACCTCGCCCGCCAGGGCGTCGATGTTCTCAGCTTCGCCGCGGGCGAGCCCGACTTCGATACGCCCGAGCGCATCAAGAAGGCCGCGATCGGCGCGCTCCTCGCCGGGCAGACCAAGTACATGCCGACGATGGGCGAGCCCGCCGTCCGCGCCGCGATTGCCGACAAGCTCACGCGTGAAAACAAGCTCCCCGGCGTCACGCCCGACCACGTCGGCGTCTCCGCCGGCGGCAAGCACGCCCTTTACGTCATCTATCAGTGCCTCTTTGATCTGCCCGAACCCGGGATCGCGCCTGGCGAGATGATCCTGCCGACGCCCGCGTGGGTGTCGTACGCGCCCCTCGCCGAGCTGGCCGGCGCGAAGATCGTCGAGGTCCCGACGACCGTCGAGTCTTCCTTCCGCATGAGCCCGGAGCAGCTCCGCGCCGCCATCACGCCACGCACGCGCGTGGTGATGCTCAACTCCCCATCAAACCCCTGCGGCACGATGTACAGCGAGTCCGAGCTCCGCGCCCTCGGCGCGGTCATCGCCGACGCCGCCCGCACCATCGCCCCGGACCTTGTCGTCATCTCCGACGAGATCTACGAGAAGATCGCCTACGGCGGCATCCCCCACTTCTCGATCGGCGCGATCCCCGAGATCGCCGAGCGCGTCATCACCGTCAACGGCCTTTCCAAGGCCTACGCGATGACGGGGTGGCGCATCGGCTACACGGCCGCGAGCGGCGCGTGGGGCCTGAAGTTCATGAAGGCCATGGCCACCCTGCAGGGGCAGATGACGACCAACATCACGTCCTTTGTTTACCCCGCGATCCCCGTCGCCCTCAACGACTGCGCGGCGGAGGTCGAGCAGATGCGTCAGGCCTTCGCCCGGCGCGCCGCGCTCATCTTCAAGCACAGCAAGTCCATCCCCGACCTCAAGGCCGCGGAACCCACCGGCGCGTTCTACCTCTTCCCCGATGTCTCCGCGCACTTCGGCAAAACCGGGCCCGACGGCCGCGCCATCCACTCCGCGCTCGACTTCTGCGAATCCCTCCTCGCCTCCCAGCGGGTCGCATGCGTCCCGGGCGAAGATTTCGGCGGCTGCGGAAAGAACCACATCCGCATGAGCTTCGCCTGCTCGGAGAAGCAGATCGAGCAGGGCATGGCCCGCCTCGGCGAGTTTGTCGCCTCCCTGAAGTAACCAACTTCCCTCGGCACGCCCACCTTGATACCTGTCTTCTTCGACGCCCACCTCGACCTCGCGTGCCTCGCGCTCAACAAGCGCGACATGCTCGTCCCCCTCCCGGCAGACACCTCGGCCATCGGCCCATTCGCGCCCGCGAGCGTCACCCTCCCGGAACTCGCCGCGGGAAACGTCCGCTTCGCCCTCGCCACGATCTTCACCGAACCCGACGGCGACGATGCCGTCGCCTACCCGGCCGGCGATGCCGAACGCGCCCATGCCGTCGGCCGCGCACAACTCGAGGCCTATCTCACCTGGCGCGACGGCGGCCACCTCTCGATCGACCTCCCCCGCTGCCTCCGCGCCGAGCCGGGTATCGGAGAGATTCGTGGCGGGATGGGGGTCGCCTCGGTCGTCCCCGTCCCGCTCGAGAAACGCATCGCCCGCCTCCGCGACACGTTGCACATCGGCATCCTCATCGAGGGCGCGGACCCAGTCCGCACGCCCGACGAGCTCGCCTGGTGGAGGGAACGCGGCGCGTGCGCCATCGGCCTCGCATGGGCCAAGCCCTCGCGGTACGCGGGCGGCAATACCACCGACCTCGGCCTGACGGACCTCGGCCGTGCACTCGTCAAAGAGATTGACCGCCTCGGCATCGTGCACGACGTCTCGCACCTCGGCGACCGGTCGTTCAGCGAGCTTCTGGAGCTGACCGACCGCCGCATCATGGCCTCGCACTCCAACTGCCGCGCGATCGTGGACCCCTCGGGAAAGAACCAGCGTCACCTGACGGACGAGCAGATCAGGGCGATCGTCTCCCGCGGCGGCGTCATCGGGCTCAACCTCTTCAGCCGCTTCCTCCGTCCCGCCGGAAAGGACGGCCGCGCAACGATCGACGAGACGATCGCCCACGTCGAGCGCGTCTGCGACCTCGCGGGCTCGCGCGGGCACGTCGGGCTCGGCAGCGATGCCGATGGCGGGTTCTCGGCCCTCCACTTGCCCGCGGGCATCGACCGCCCGCGCGACTTCACCAGGTTGACCGATGCCCTTGCCGCCCGCGGCTGGAGCGATGACGAAGTTGCAGGCTTTGCCTGGAAGAACTGGGCGCGGTTCTGGAGCGAGCCCGCCTCCCGCTGACTCACCCCTGCCGCGACTCCACCAGCCCTGCACGCCACGTCCATCGCTTCAGCAGCAGGTGCTGCTCGTACAAGGCCCGCAGCAATACCCCCGCATCTTCACCGACCGCATTCGACGGCACGCCCGCCAGCGCCTCCAGCGTGCCACGCAGCCTGTCGGCCAGCGTCTGCTCCCGCCGCACAAACTCGCGGCTATACGCGAGTTCCTCCGCGCTGG
Source organism: Planctomycetota bacterium (assembly GCA_023412695.1). GTDB lineage: Bacteria > Planctomycetota > Phycisphaerae > Phycisphaerales > UBA1924 > JAHBXL01. The sequence continues at coordinate 7,713 of JAEYNG010000486.1, forward strand.
TGATGTCCCGCCCGAAGATCTCCCTCGCGCACTCGGGCGATGCCGCCGCGAGTTGGAGCGCGGCCCTCCCCATCAGCCGCTCCCGCGCGAGATACGACTGCGGGGTGATGCGGTGGTCGTGGTGCACAACGCACTCCGGCCTGTACAGCACCGGCACGCGCCCGCCGTCGTGCACACGCCGCGCAAACTCCAGGTCCTCATAGCACGCGTACGTCAACCGCTCGTCGAACCCGCCGGCACGCTCGAACTCACTCCGCGGCAGGCTCAAGTTCAACGTCCACGCGTGCCGGAACCCCCAGTCGTGATCCGTCCCGGCCTCCCCTTTGTCGATCGCTTCCTGCATGCGGTCATAGAAAAAGATCATCGATGTCTCGCGCACCAGTCGGTCGAACACGCTGTCCTGTCCGGCCGACCCCGGCACCACCCACGGCGCGGCGCCCAGCGCCATCGCCGCCCGGCCCGACCGCGCCGACCATTCTTCGTGGGCCCGGAGATGCGCCGACAGCAGGGTCTCCTCGGGCAGCACGTCGTCATTCAGCAGCAGCAGGAGTTTGCCCTCCGCGTGCCGCGCAAGCCTGTTCCGCGTCGCCCCCGGCCCCGCGTGGTCGAACTCGAACACCACCGCCCGCATCGCCCCCGCGCTCGTGCTCGCCAGCGCACGCACCGCCTGCGCCGCCTCATCGTCGGGCTCGTTCGCCTCGTCCTTGCCATCGACGCCGATCAGCACCTCGTACCGCCGGTGGTCGAGGTCCTGTCGCGACAACCGGGCAAGGCACCGCGCCAGCTTCTGTGCGCGGCCGAACGTCGGGATGAGCACGCTGATATCCACGCCGAGTGATAGGCCCCCCACCGACCGCCCTGCCAGCGATCCGTCGTTCCGGTACGCTGGACGCATGGTCGCATGGGCCTACATCGCGCTGCTCACCGTCGCCGTCCCATTGCTGGCGTCGCGCACTGCCGCCGCCCTGAACGCCCCTGACCGCCCCCTCCCGCCGCGATCGACCATCCATTTCAACACGCTCGCCATGCTGGCGATCCTGCTCGGGCTGTCGATCGCTGTCGCCCGCAAGGAACGGGTCGCACTGTTCGTCCCATGGACCCCCAGCTGGATCGACCTCGCCGCCGGGGCGGGCTTTCTGGCAATCTCGCTCGGCTTCCTTTCATTCCGCATGCACAAACTCTCCGCCGACGAGCGCCGCCGGCTGGAGCAGATCACCATGAACAACTGGCGCGACCCGCGCCAACTCGGTCCTTACCTCGCCGTGTGCGTCATGGCCGGGCTCGCCGAGGAGGTCGCCTATCGCGGCGTCCTCACGGTGCTCCTCACGCGGCTGACCGACTCACACATCCTCGCCGTTTCTGTCGCCTGCGCCGCCTTCGGCGCCGCCCACGCCGTCCAGGGCCGATCAGGCATCATCGGCGCAGCGCTCTTCGCGGCGATGTTCCACGCGATCGTCTGGCTCACCGGGACGCTCTACACGGCGATCATCGTCCACGCGCTCTATGACCTGGTCGCGGGACTTGTCATCGCCAGGCTCGCCTCAACCTCCCCGCTCCCGCCGCTGCGCCCGACCGAGCCGAATCCTGCTACGGCGTGATCACCCGCGCATCGGTCTTCCGCGGCACGGTGATCCCCACCTTGTACATCCCCACCGCGTCGCATGCCGCGTGCACGCGCACCACGTCCGCGTACGGCACCCGCGGCATCGGCTTGATCACCACTTCCAGCTCGCTCGTGGTCTGGTTCTGCGGGAACTGCGACACCCGCGCAATGAAGTCTTCGACGCTCACGCGGCTCAGCTCGAGGAACGTCACCACCGTCCGCCCCGACTGATCCGCGTCCATCAGCACCTCGAGCGGCTTCAGCGGGATCGCCAGCGGGTCGTTGGGCTTGTTGACGTTCGTGCCGCGCCCCGCCTCGAACGGGATCGCTGCCTTCAGGAACCACTCACTCCCCATGAACGCCGCGGTCGCCATGAAGAAGATGAGGATCACCATCACGATGTCCACCATCGGCGTCATGTTGGGGCCGAAATGCAGCGTGTAGTTGTGCAGCGCATCGCGTCGCCGCAGCACCGATTCCTTGCCGCGCCGGCGGGAACTCATGATTCCTTCTCCGTCGCGAACCGCACGCTCTTGGCCCCCGCCTGCCCGCACGCCCGCAGCACCGGCTCGATCTGCCCGAACTGCAGGAACTTGTCCCCGCGGACCTGGATCGACGTGTCACCCGCCTGCCGCAGCTTCGCCCGCACCGCGCCCTCGAGGAATGCGACGTCCGGGCACACCTCGCCGTCGGCCTGCACGACAATCCCCAGCCGGTCCCACACCGAGCCGGTCGTCTGCCGGCCGTCGGCCCGGTGGGCCCCCCGGCCCACCCAGAACCA
>JAEYNG010000498.1 GCA_023412695.1 Planctomycetota bacterium
GGCGGCAGAGCGTTCGTCCGCTCGTGCCGCTGCTGATCCTGAACGCGGTCGTGACGGCCATCACAGCGCGGCATGCGCCGCTGATCGCGGTGGCGATCATCGCGGCGTCGCCGGCGATCGGCGTTCCGGGCGCGGCGGTGTGCTGGTGGCGGTACAGCCGGTTCCGGGAGCGCGTGACCGCGGCTGCGCTGCGGGGGCGGTACGCCGAGATGCGTCGCGAGCTGATCGACGCGCGGCGGATCCACGAGGGGCTCTTCCCCTCGCCGGTGGAGGAGGGGCCTGTCCGCTTCCGGTACGCCTACGAACCGATGCGGCAGATCGGCGGGGATTACCTGTTCGCGAGGTTCGTGCCGAGCCCGAACGGGCCGACATCCGCGTTCAATCTGCTGGTGTTCGATGTGACAGGGCACGGCATCGCCGCGGCGTTGACGGTGAACCGGCTGCACGGCGAGCTCGAGCGGCTGTTCGCCGAGCACCCGTACGACGGGCCGGGTGAGATCCTCGGCGCGTTGAACCGGTATGTGCACCTGACGCTCGCGAGCCACTCGGTGTATGTCACGGCGTTCTGCTGCCGGATCGACCCGAACCTCGATACGCTCGAGTATGCCAGCGGCGGGCACCCGCCGGCGTTCGTCTGCACAGCGGACGGGCGGCTTGAGCAGCTCGATTCGACTGCGTTTGTGCTCGGCGTCGCCGCCGCGGGTGATTATGAGGCGGACGTGCAGCGCGCGCACTTCGGCCCGGGGGACGTGCTGGTGGCGTTCACGGACGGCGCGATGGAGGCGCGGAACGGGCTCGGTCGGCACCTCGGGGTGTCCGGGTTGCAGCGGCTGCTGGCGGGGCTGCGCGTGCCCAAGGAACGCGAGTGCATCGATCGGATCCTCAACACCGTGTCGCGTCATCGGGCCGGCCCGCCTGAGGATGACGTGCTGGTGGTGGAGGTCGCGCGGGCGGTGGGCGCACCGACCACGATCAGGAGCCTCGAGACCGTTCCGGCCGTCCACGGATAGCCCGTGATCACTTCGCGAACAGGGCGGCGATTTCGCCGGCGGCGATGTCTCCGATGCCGATCAGCGCTGCGCCGGCGATGATGCCCGCGCAGATCGGCTCGTGCGTATCGACCCAGATGCGCTTGTTGAGCGAGCCTTCCTTCTTGCTGAAGACGCGGCCCATGATGTAGAAGAACAGCGACCCGGCGAACATCGCCATGGTGGACTCGGGCGGGATCACCACGCCGAGGCCGAGCGCGATGGGCGAGAGCGGGAAGCGGTTCTTGGACACGACGCGGCAGACTTCGAGGACGAGGCCGAGGGCCGCTGCGATGATCATCGCATAGAGCGCCGAAGCGGGGAGCTCGCCGAACCCCTTGGAGAGCAGGTCGCTGACGCCCTTCCACTGCAGCGCGCCCGGCATTGGAAACTGCTCGGTGGAGAGCCGATCGATGAGCGGCTTGCCCTCGCTCGACGGTCGGAGGAACATGAAGTAGAAGAGCGGCGTCGAGGCGATCGCGCCGGCGATGATGCCGATGCAGTGGCCGATCGCCTGCTGGCGCGGCTTGGCGCCGAGCATGTAGCCGGGCTTGATGTCCATGAGCAGGTTCGACGCGTTGGCGGCGACCTCGGTGGTCATCAGGGCGGTCATGAGGTTCGTGGCGGGGTTGGGCGCGGTGCCGGCCTTCATCGCGCTGGCGCGTTCGAGCCCGCCGAAGGTGAACTGGGTGATCTTGGAGAGCGATCCGGTGGGCGTGATGCTCGTGAGCGCGGTGGCGTTGGCCGCGATGAGCGTGAGGGCGATGATCAGCGGGATCGACAGCGCGCCGAAGAACCAGTTGACGCCGAACCAGTCGTGGAGCATCCAGACGCCGATGGCGCCGACGATGGGCACGCCGACAAAGGAGACCCAGAGGGGCAGCTCGATACCGGCGAGCACATCCGACTTCTGCTCGCGCTTGCCGAACAGCCCCGTGAACGCCGAGATGATCATCTGCGGCTTTGCGAAGAGCGCGAGCATGCTGGCGACGACGAGCATGGCGATGCCCGGCCAGAGGGCCCAGGAGACCAGGACCTCGCGGTAGCTGAAGGCCATGTCGGGGGTGAGCGTCTGGACGCCGACGGGGACCATCTGTCCATCGGCGTTCTTCTCCTGCAGCGGGCGGGTGACGTCGCCCCACGAGACGGCGAGCGGCGCGAGCCAGCCCCACATCACGCCCATGCCGATGAGCATGCTCGCGGCGTAGCGGATGTTGAGCAGGCCACCGGCGCCGAACATCGCGAGGTCGAGCGCGGGGGAAAGCCCCATCTGACGGATGTCTACACCATACACCCGCGGGATCGGGACCATGCCTTTTTCGGCCAAGGCGTAGTACCAGCCGTCGAGGTGGAGCGAGAGGTGGCGGGCGGCCTTGAGCCCGAGGAGCCGCACCTGCAGCAGCGTCTGGTATCCCTCGCCGGCGATGAAGGTGATGAGCCCGGCGGTGGCGGCGGCGATGGCCAGCGCTTTGGCCTTGAAGAGGCCGACCTTCGCATCGGAGGTGTAGAGGGTGTCGAGTACGACGCCGCACGCCGCGCCCTCGGGGAAGGGGTGCTGCTCGTCATTGATGAAGCGCCGCTTCATCGGGAAGGCGACGAGCACGCCGAGGAAGGCGAGGACGACGTTCAGCAGCAGCATCTGCCACCAGGGCATGATCTTGTTGCTGACCATCATGTAGGCGGCGATACCGGAGATGAGCGGGCCCGTCATGTAGCCGGCGGCGGTGGCGATGGACTGCATGCAGTTGTTCTCGAGGATGGTGAAGTCCTTCGAGAGCCGCAGGGCGGACAGGCCCTTGAACATCGCGAACGCGAGGATCACGCTTGTCAGCCCGACGCCGAGCGACCAGCCCGTGCGGGCGCCGATGTAGAGGTTGGTCGCGCTGAGCAGGCCGCCGAGGATGAACCCGGTGATCGCCGACCGGATCGTGAGCTGCGGCATGTCGCCGCGGAACACGTTCTCCAGCCACCAGCGGTCCTTCTGCTCGAGGGTCCAGGTCCGGATCTGCTCGTCGTTGAGTTGCTTGATGGCCATGTTCGAGAACCGTTGAGGGGTCGATGCG
>JAEYNG010000022.1 GCA_023412695.1 Planctomycetota bacterium
GTCCCGAACCGGGTACGCTCCACCCCCATGCCGCGAATCGCACGAGTTCTTGGACTGTTCGCCCTTGCCGCATTCCTCGGGGTCGAGCCCGGTTGTGCCGGGATGGGGCTGCGTCGCCCCGCGGGCCCGATTGTGACCCGGTCAGCCGCGGGGGCCAAGGCGTATGCGCCGGATTTCACGACCGCCGTGTACGAGCCGACGACCGTCGCCGCGGCCGACATCTACCTCACCGATCTCCCGATCGAGCGGCTGCTCGACCCACGCGACAATCTCTCCGGACTCTCCGGCACAATCCTGCAGATGCGACTCTTCCTCGTGCCGCGGGCGGGCAACACGCCGATCAGTAACGAAGCGTGCAACATCACGATCCGCCAGTTCGTGCTCAGCTCGGCAGACACTGATTCACCGGAGGTCGGCGTCTACGGCGGCGGCGGGTTCCTCCTGCCGACGGACGAGCCCGGCGGAGCGAAAGTGGGGGGGACGATGTCCGGCGTCACGCTGCGCCTGCTGGAGCGCACAGCCCGGTTCCATGATCAGCTTGGCCCATCAGAGGTCGCGGGCAGTTTCAGCGCGCGCGAGGACGCCCGCACATCACGGGCGATCGCCGCAAGGCTCAGGTCGCTGCTCGAGCGCGCGGATCTTCCGGCGGACGATCAAAGCACAAGCATCGAGTCGCCAAACGAATAGAAGCGGTACCCGTTCGCCAGGGCCTCTGCGTAAAGCTCACGGAGCTGCCCCGCTCCACCCGGCAGCAGCGCGCTCACCATCGCCATCAGCGTGCTCCGCGGCAGGTGGAAGTTGGTCATGAGCGCGTCGACGTGCTTCCATGCGTAGCCGGGCGTGATGAGCAGGTTCGTCGAGCACGCCTCCCTCCGCAGCATGTCATCAACGTTCGCGAATGACTCGAGCACGCGGGCCGACGTCGTTCCGACCGCGATCACCCGCCCGCCGCGGGTGCGAGTGTCCTGCACCATCTTCGCGGCGTTCCGCGGCACCATGCACCACTCCGTGTGCATCGGGTGCTGCTCGACAAACTCCGTCTCGACCGGTTTAAAGGTGCCCAACCCGACGTGCAGCACAACGTCGGCGATCGCGACGCCCTGCTCAACAAGCGCGCGGTTCAACGACTCTGTGAAGTGCAGCCCCGCGGTCGGCGCGGCGACCGAGCCGTGCTCCGGACGGGCGACGGCGGCCTCGGGCTCGCGGGCGAAGACTGTCTGGTACGTCACGCGGTCACGCTCATCGGCGACATCCATCGCCTGCCGCTTCCTCGCGGCAAGGATGTACGGCGGGAGCGGTGTCATACCGACATGCTCCAGCCAGCGATTCGGATCACCAGTCTCGTCTTCCACCCGCACGATCCAGCCGGCGTCGGCGGAGCTGTCGCCCGTCTGGCTCGTTCCATCGGCGCGGCTTTCGAGCACCAGGCGCGTGCTCGACGGTTCTCCGGAAGAGGCGCAGAGCGTGATCGCCGCCCCCGGCTTGTGCCGGCGCATCTTGAGCAGCACGCGGCAGCGAACCCCCGACCCGCCCGGTTCATCGCTCAGGAAGAGTCCCTCCACCTTGCCACCGCTGTCGGTACGAAAGCCTCGGAACCGCGCCGGGAGTACCGCCGTGCTGTTGCGTACCAGCAGATCCCCGGGCTTAACGAACCCCGCAAGGTCCCGGACATGCGTGTGGACCACGCGCCCGGTCGCTCGCTCGATGACCATGAGCTTCGCGCTGTCACGCGGCGACGCGGGGACCGTCGCGATCGCGCTCTCCGGCAGGTCGTAATCAAGTTCACTGGTGCGGAGCATGCATCAAGGTCCGTCGCGTCCCCGCGACAGGTTGACGGCCAGCGACGCCCCGCGCGGGGCACGCCCCCTCTGACGGGCACGCGGTCCGGATCTTATCGGCACCACGTCGCGGCACGAGGTTCGATCCCGTGCTTTCGTGCTCTGCGGCCCAACGCCCTCATACCCGAGCGACTGTCCGCGGCCGCCCGCCGCGCGGGTGGTGGAAGCGCCCACATTCTCCGGCTCCCTGCGCGATCAGAACAACCGCCGCGATGGCCTCGCCATCCCCGACTTTGCACCCGCCGTCGCACCGACTCATGGAGCGTGGCTCGCCCGTGCAAACCGCGATATCGTCGAGCTCGGTCATTGTCCTGCGCGGCCCGCTGGGTATGAGCGGCCGTCATCGACCGCCTGTTCAGCGGATCACTACCTGCGACTTACCCGAGTGCCTGTTGTGAATAGCGACCCTGCACAGCAGTCGGGCGTACCGCCGCAAGCCCGAACCGAACTGCTCAAGCGGTACCGGGTGATCGCGTCGATCCCGCGCGGGTTGACGCTCGATTTTCTTGCCTGAACCGCCAATTCGGGCGCCCCACTCCAGATTCGTGCGCATCCTGTACACTGTGGAAGGCGGCGGGCCGGTCGGTCCGCTCCATAGGTGCACCGTACGCCCGCGGCGGCGTTGACGTCGCCGCGGCAGGAGGTCTTGCTCCCATGGCGGTCATGAACGTCTCAGACATCAGGAACGTGTGTCTCGTGGGCCACGGCGGGACCGGGAAGACCACGCTCACCGAGCGCCTGCTGTTCGCGACCGGGACGATCAAGCGGATGGGGTCGGTCGAGGAGGGCTCCACGGTCAGCGACTGGACCGACGAAGAGAAATCCCACAAGCATTCGCTCCAGCCGAGCATCGTGCACTTTTCGTACGAGGGCCACGAGGTCAATCTGATCGACACGCCGGGGCTCATGGACTTCATCGGTCAGGCGATCGCCTGCTTTCCCGCCGTTGAAACGGTCGCGGTCGTCGTCGACGCGAATCGCGGCATTGAGACCGCGACCCGCCGCATGATGAAGGTCGCCGCCGAGCGACGCCTCCCCCGGATGATCATCGTCAACAAGATCGATCAACCGGACATCGAGCTCGAGATGCTCGTCGAAGAGCTGCGGAACGAGTTCGGAGCCGAGTGCCTTCCGATCAACCTCCCGACGCCTGACCTCAAGGACGTGATCAACGTCTTCGAGCATGACGGATCGGATGCCAAGGGCGACCAGACGGCCTTCTCCTCAGTTCATGAGGCGCACAAGCGCATCGTTGAGCAGGTTATCGAAGTCGATGAAGAACTGACGATGCAGTATCTCGAGAAGGGCGAGGGCTTTGACCCGCAGAAGCTGCACGAGGCGTTTGAAAAGTGCCTTGACGAGGGCCATCTGGTCCCGATCTGCTTCTGCTCGGCCAAGTCCGGTGTCGGAATCGACGACCTGCTGCACATCTTCGCCAGCCTCTGCCCCAGCCCCGATGAGGTCCACCCCGCGGAGTTCCTCCGCCGCGACCCGGAAGGGAAGGAGCACGACTACCGCCCGGACCCGGTCGCGAGCGGCCCGGTCGGCGCGCACGTGTTCAAGGGGACGACCGATCCGTTTGTCGGCAAGGTCGGGTTCTTCCGCGTGCACGAGGGCATCGTGAAGTCAAAGACCGACGTGTTCGTTGACGACAACAAGAAGCCGATACGGCTGGCGCACCTTCACCGCTTCCAGGGCAAGGACCATGTCGAGCTGCAGGAGGTCGGGCCGGGCATGATCGCCGCCGTCGCGAAGGTTGACGAGCTGCGCTTCAACGCGGTTCTCCACGACTCTCACGAGTTCGACAATGTCCGCGTGAAGCCGCTCCCGCTCCCCAAGCCCATGTTCGGGCTGGCGATTGAGCTCAAGAACCACGCCGACGAGACCAAGTTCTCCGCCGCGATGCAGAAGCTGTTGGCCGAGGACCCGGGTCTTGCCGTCGAGCGCATCGCCGCGACCAAGCAGACCGTTATGCGCGGCATGGGTGAGCTGCACCTCCGCATCGTGCTCGAGAAGCTCAAGCACCATTTCGGCGTCGAGGTCGTCACCAGCACGCCCAAGATCGCGTACAAGGAGAAGGTGACCGTCAAGGCCAACGGTCACCACCGCCACAAGAAGCAGACCGGCGGCGCCGGCCAGTTCGGCGAGGTCTTCCTCACCGTCGAGCCGCTCCCGATCGAGCACCCCGAGGGGTTCGAGTTCCACAACGAAACAGTGGGGGGGTCGATTCCCAGGCAGTTCATGCCTGCGGTCGAGAAGGGCGTCCGGCAGGCGCTTCTCGAGGGCGCGGTCGCCGGTTATCCGATGACCGGCATCTGCGTGCGGGTGTATGACGGCAAGTATCACGCCGTGGACTCGAAGGAAGTGGCCTTCGTGACCGCCGGCAAACGGGCCTTTATCGACGGCGTACGGAACGCCAAGCCCGTGCTCATGGAGCCCATCGTCGGCGTCGAGATCATGGCCCCGCAGAAGCACATGGGCGACCTCACCAGCGACATCATGGGCAAGCGGGGCCGTATCCAGAGCACCGACATGGTCGGCGACGGTATGTGCATCATCCGCGCCCACGCCCCCCTCGGCGAGCTCCAGACATACTCGAACCAGCTCAAGTCGATGACCGCCGGTCAGGGATCGTTCACCATGGAGTACAGCCACGACGAGCCGGCCCCGGCCCACGTGCAGGCCGAGGTCGTCGCGCAGTACAAGCCGCACCCCGAGGAAGACTGATCGGAGGTCATGCATGGGCGCATGGGGCGCGGGCGTCTTCGAGAACGACGACGCCATGGATTTCGTCTTCGAGCTCTCCGAGTCGGAGGGGTGGAAGCTCGTCCGGCGGACCTTCAGGGACTGCCTCGACGAGGGATACACCGACGCGACCCAGTCGGCCATGGCGCTCGCCGCGGCCGAAGTTGTCGCCGCTGCAAAGGGTCACCCGCTCAAGGAGCTGCCCAACGAGATCCAATCCTGGGTCGCCCAGCACCGCGAGGACCTCCCCGCCGGGCTCGAGGACCGCGCCCGCGAGGTCGTCGAGAAGGTTCTCGACGACGAGGAGTCGGAGCTCCGCCAGTTGTGGGCCGAGGAGAAGAGCGCGGACTGGACCGCCGCGCTCGACGACCTGATCAACCGGCTCTCGGCGTGAGCGCCGGATCGGCGTTTGCGACCAGAGATGCGCACACCGCGAGCAGCTCGTGTCGCTCGATCGGCTTGCTCATGTACTCGGTGCAGCCGGCGGCGAGGCATTCTTCCTTTGCGCCGGCCATCGCATGCGCCGTGAGCGCGAGCACCGGCGTCAGAACCCCACGGCCGCGCAGCGTCGCCGTCGCCTCGTAGCCGTCCATCACCGGCATCTGCATGTCCATGATGATGACATCGAACGGCTTGCCCGAACGCTCGGCCTCGACCGCGGCCCCCACCGCCGCGGCACCGTCCCCGACGATTTCCAGGTCCACCCCGCTCCGGCCCAGAATGAACGTGAAGAGCCGTTGGTTGTCGGGGCCGTCCTCCGCGAGCAGGATCCGCCGCCCCTGCAGCGAGTTCAATCTGTCGCCGCCGAACGGAAGCGGGCGGACGCCCGTTCCACGTCCTCCGCTGGCGCGCGGCGCGCGGATGGTGAACGTGAAGCAGCTCCCTTTGCCGGGCGAACTGCTGACGACCAGGTCCCCGCCCATCGCCCGCGCCAACCGCCGCCCGATGGCCAGGCCGAGCCCCGTACCGCCGTACTTCCGCGTCATGGATGAATCGGCCTGCTCGAACGGCACAAAGATGTGGTCGAGATGCTCCGCCTCGATCCCGATCCCTGTATCGACAACCTCGATCCGCAACGTGTCCCCTTCGGCATACGACGCGTTGAGCTGAACCTTTCCGGCGTGCGTGAACTTCACGGCGTTGTCCAGCAGGTTCAGGATCAGCTGCCGCACCCGCACCGCGTCGGCAACACAGCAGCGGGGGATCGCCCGGTCAACGCTCACCGAGAACGCGACGTTCTTTGACTCCGCCCGCGGCCGCACAATCCGCTGCGCATCGTCGATGATGGCCCGCACATCGCACGCATGCGGCACGATCTTCAGCTCGCCCGCATCGATCTGCGACAGGTCGAGAATGTCGTTCACGAGCCCGAGCAGGTGCCGCGCGCTGCTCCGGACGGTCTCCAGCGATTCCGTGTGAAGCTCGGGGTCGAAGCCCTTGTCCGCGAGCAGATCGCTGAATCCAACGATCGCCGTGAGCGGCGTACGGATCTCGTGGCTCATGTTCGCAAGGAAGAGGGTCTTGGCGCGGCTCGACGCCTCCGCCGCGAGCTTCGCCGATACAAGCTCCGCCCACGCCGTCTCAAGCCGACGGACGCTGAGCCGGAGGTCAAGCTGGCTCGACACCTGCGCCGCCAGCGTCTTGAGAGCACGCATCTGCGATTCGGTCAGCGTCCGCGGCCGCGTGTCCTTGACGCACAGCGCCCCTACGCGGTGGCAGCCCTCGACTTTGATCGGTACACCGGCGTAAAACCGGATCGCGGCCTCGCCGGTCACCATCGGGTTGTCGCGGAATCGAGGATCCTTCAGCGCGTCCTCGACGACAAACGGCTCGTCGCTCTGAATCGTGTGGCTGCAGAACGCGATGCTCCGCGGCGTTTCGGAGATGTCCACGCCGATGCGGGCCTTGAACCACTGCCGATAGCCGTCGACCAGGCTTACCAGTGCGATCGGCGCGTCACAGATCGACGCCGCGAGCTGGGCGATGTCGTCATAGATCGGGTCGGGTTCAGTGTCGAGGATCGAGCAGGCGTTCAGGGCATCCAGGCGCGCGGCCTCGATCGAGCAGGGGTCAACCATCGCTTGCCTCGTCTTTCATGGACGAAGAGACTGGAACTCAGCGGACGGAAATCGGCCCGCCGGTTCAAGCGCTGGAGCGTCCGAGGTCGCCGTCTGCGAATTCGGCCCAGCTTGTGCCGGGTATCGCGGATAGCAGGTTATCGGACGCCTGGCCCGCCTCTCTCCTCCGGCTACACTCGCCGACCATGTCACTCGTCGTCACAGGCACCATCGGAATCGACACCGTCTACACCCCCTCCGGCCACGCCGAGAGCGTGCTGGGCGGTTCCTGCACCTACTTCGCCGCCGCGGCGTCGTTCCATGCGCCCGTCCGGATCGTTGCCGCCGCCGGCGACGACCTGCCGGACGAGCACCTGGCGACCATCCGCCACTTCCCGACCATCGACGCGTCGGGGCTGGAGATCCGCAAGGGCTCCAAGACCTTCCGCTGGGGCGGGAAGTACCACGACAACATGGACCGGCGCGACACGCTCTATACCGAGCTCGGCGTGCTGATGGAGGCCCCGCCGCCGATCCCCGAGAAGTTCCGCGACTCGGAGTTCGTCTTCCTCGCGAACACGCACCCGGCGGTCCAGATGGGCATGCTCGAGGCGTTCCCGAATCGCCGCCTTGCAGTTGCCGACACGATGGACCTGTGGATCAACACCGCCCGGCCCGAGCTCGACAAGCTCCTGACGAAGGTCGACGGGCTCGTGTTGAACTACGACGAAGCGGAGCTCATGACCGGCAAGCGCAACCCCGTCGCAGCCGCGAAGGCCATCCTCGAGATGGGGCCGTCGTTCGTCGTTGTGAAGAAGGGCGAGCACGGCTCACTTCTCATCCACCGCGAGGCCCTCGGCGCGCTCCCGGCCTACCCGGCGGAGACCGTGGGCGATCCGACGGGTGCCGGCGACTCCTTCGCTGGCGGCATGATGGGCTTCCTCGCGGGCGCGGCGGCGAAGCACCCGGGCAACGGCTCGCGGCGCGGCGTGTCGTTCGACTCACTCCTGCGGGCCCTCGCCCATGGCACCGTCATGGCGAGCTTCAATATCGAGAGCTTCAGCCTGAACCGCCTGAAGACCCTCAAGCGGGAGGAACTCGACGCCCGGTACGCTCAGTTTGCCGGGATGCTCCGCATCCATTGAGGTCTTCACCGATCAGGGCCGGACGCTACGATCCCGGTCTATGGCCATTGTCATCTTTCAGCACACCGCGACCGAGCACGCCGCACGCCTTGCAATGACGCTGCGTGACCACGGCAAGAAGCTCGATATCCGCCGCCTCGACCTCCCCGAGTCCGCGGCTAACCCGCACATCCCGGGCGACTTCGACTTTGTCGAGGGGGTCATCTCTCTCGGGGGGCAGATGAACGTCGGCGATGATTTTCCCTGGATGCAGCGGGAGATCGAGTACCTCGCCGAGGCGCACAAGCGCAACCTGCCGGTCGTCGGCATCTGCCTCGGGGCGCAGCTCATCGCCAAGGCCCTCGGCGGACAGGTCGGCCCGATGCAGGGTGGGCCGGAGTGGGGGATGATCCCCGTCCGCCAGTTCCCGGTGGCCAACACGGACATCATCCTGGCCGGCATCCCGTGGGAGGCTCCCCAGTTCCACGCCCACGGGCAGGAGGTCACCGCCCTTCCGCCCGGCGCGACCGCGTTGCAGGCCTCCGACAAGTGCAAGGTCCAGTCGTTTCGCGCCGGCATGCGGACGTATGGGTTCCAGTATCACTTCGAGTGCGACATGACGATGATCGAGGACTTCCTGACCTCCGGCGATCCGCAGCTGGTTGAGTCGGGCCTTGACCCCGCCCATGGTCTCGAAGAGGCGCGGATCCAGTACGAGATGTACGCGCGGACGAGCAACCGGCTGGCGGTCAACCTCGCGAGCTACCTCTTCCCCGTCACGCGGGCGATCACCGCCTGATGGGCACGAAGTTCGAACTCCCGGTCCCCCGCGATTACGTGCTCGCACGGGACGTGTGCTCATACGGCTATTTCCTCCTTGCGCCCAGCCGGTGGGACCCGGCAACAGCAACCTACATCACGACCTTTGACCTCGGCGAACGCGCGGTCACGGTGCAGATCGCCCAAGGCCCGCGCACCGCGCCGACCGGGGTGCGCGACCTGCTCCGCCGCAGGGGTGTGCCGCTGACGATTACGGCCGATGCGAAGCTCGTCGCGGCGGAGAAGAAGACGCTCATCGCCCGTCTGTCGCGAATGCTCCGGCTCGACGAGGACCACACGCTGCTGGGCAGGTTCCATAAGGCCGATGCCCGGTGGAAGGCCTCCGGCCGCGGCCGGCTCATGCGCTCGGGCACGTTGTTTGAAGACATTATCAAGACGGTGACCTCCTGCAATGTGACGTGGCCGAGCACGATCATCATGAACCGGCGGCTGTGCGAGGTTCTCGGCCGGAAGAGCGATTCGGGTCAGTTCGCGTTCCCGACGGCCCAGCGAATCGCTCGTTCGCGACCGCAGACGCTCCGTGCCCGCTGCACGGTGGGATATCGCGATCGGCGGATCGTGGAGCTTGCGCAGCTGTTCGTTCGCGATAGCGGCCCGCCGATTCCGCCGGCGCTGGCGAAGAAGGGCGTCGTCTGGCCGACCCGCGGCGGCGGGTACGCCGCGTGGCTCGAGTCGCCCAACACACCGGATGAGCACGTCCGCGCATCGCTGCTGGAGCTGCCGGGCATCGGCCCCTACGCCGCGGCGAACATCATGCAACTGCTCGGCCGGTACGCACACCTTCCGCTCGATACCGAGAGCATCCGGCACGCCAAGTCGATCCTCAAATACACCGGCAACGATCGCGAGCTGATGAAGAAGCTGCACGTGCACTACGAGCCGTTTGGCGAGCACCGCTTCCGGTCATACTGGTTCGAGCTGTGGCAGTACTATGAGGCCAAGCGGGGCCCGGCATGGACGTGGG
>JAEYNG010000095.1 GCA_023412695.1 Planctomycetota bacterium
CCTCACCACCGCCGACCTCCTCGCACGCGTCGATGACCCCGCCGCCAACAACGGCCAGCCCGTCAAGGAAGTCATCCTCGCGCTCAACCCCAACCTTGAGGGCGACGGCACCGCCCTCTACCTCGCCGAAGAGCTCGCCGGCCGCGGCGTCGCCGTCACACGCCTCGCCCGCGGCGTCCCCACAGGCTCCCAGCTCGAGTACGCCAACAAGGCCGTCCTCGCCGACGCCATCGAGGGCCGCCGGCCGATCGGCTGACCGTTCAGTTTTTCACCACGGAGGCCATCGGGGAGCCGCCGGCCTGTCTTCCAGAACCGCTTCCCACGACACAGAACAGCCCTTCTTCAGAGTTGACGGGACCTCGCCGATCCGTCAACCTTGTCTGTTCGCTCCGTGTCCTCCGTGATGAACGAATCCGTGCCTTGAGCAAAGGGAGCACCCGCCGCCTTGAGATTCGACGCCTCACAACAGATGCGCATGGGCCAGCACATGAAGCTGGCCCCGAGGATGATCCAGTCGATGGAGATCCTCCAGATGCCGCTCCAGCAACTGGAGGAGCGCATCGCGCAGGAGCTCGAATCCAACGCGACCCTCGAGCTCGCCGAGGTTGACGATGGCGGCGAGCCCGCCGCCCACGCCGCATCGCCCGACACCGACATCGCCGACGAAACCCCCATGCGCGTCGATGAGGGCCAGGGGACCGATGACTTCGCGCGGCTGGATTCGTTCGAGGAGACGAACCCCGACGCGGCGGAGAACGCGTTTGATGATGCGCAGCGGCAATCCGAGCTGCCGCGGCTCGAGGACCTCGCGACCTTTTCCCGCGCACGCCTCGACGGCGAGCCCGACGCCAAGAGCGAGGCGATGGCCAACACCGCGGCCCGCGGCGAGTCCCTCGTCGAACAGCTCCTCGACCAGTGGCGACTCTCCGATGTCGACGAGTCCCTCCGCCCAATCGGCGCGCACCTCATCACCTTCATCGACGACGACGGCTACCTCCGCACCGACCTCCCGACGATCCTCGACCGCTGGCCCGCCGAAGCCGCGAGCGACGGCCAGGCCCGCCCCACGCCCGCCGACCTCGAACGCGCGCTCCACGCCGTGCAGCTCCTCCTCGAGCCCGCGGGCATCGCCGCGCGCGACACCCGTGAGTGCCTCCTCCTGCAGATCGACGCCGTCGCCGACAACCCTGGCGAGAACCGCGCCGAGTGGGCGATCGTCCGACGCCTGATCAACGACCACCTCGAAGACCTCGCCCAGAACCGCCTGCCGCGGATCGTCGAGAAGACCGGCCTCTCGATGGACGAGCTCAAGCACGCGATGGAGAAGATGCGCGTGCTCAGCCTCGCGCCCGGCCGCCAGCTCGTGCAGGAGCCCCCGGGCGCGATCGTCCCCGACGCCATCATCGAGTACGACGCCGACGCCGACCGCTACGTCGCCTACCTCAACGACTCGCGCATGCCCAACCTGCGCATCAACCGCGAGTACGCGATGCTCGCCAAGGACCGCGCCGCCCCCAAGCCCACGCGCGAGTTCCTCAAGAAGTCCCTCTCCAACGCCTCCTGGCTCATCGACGCCGTCGAGCAGCGACGCAAGACCCTCCTCCGCGTCATCCAGGTCGTCGTCCAGGCCCAGCGCGAGTACTTCGACTACGGCCCGCAGGCCCTCAGGCCCCTCCCCATGACCCTCGTCGCCGAGCAGCTCGGCGTCCACGTCGCCACCGTCAGCCGCGCCGTCGCCGAGAAGTACCTCCTCACGCCCCGCGGCGTCGTCCCCCTCCGCTCCTTCTTCTCCGGCGGCACCCAGACCCAGTCGGGCGAAGAGATGAGCTGGGACGCGATCAAGGCCGCGCTCAAGGAAGTCATCGACGCCGAGGACAAGAAGAACCCCCTGAGCGATGACGCCCTGGCCGATGCGCTGAAGGAGCGGGGCATCGAGATCGCGCGGCGGACGGTCGCGAAGTATCGCGACCAGTTGAACATCCCGTCGGCGCGGCTGCGGAAGGCGTATTGAAACAACGGCCCACGATTGCTCGCGGGCCGTTGTGAGGGAAATGGCTCTTCAACGGTTGAGTGGGTTAGCACGGGTCCATCGGGTTCGCGGCGAACCAACAGCTGAGAAACGCGAAGATGGCCGGGACACCGGGTGTGCCACCGAAGTTGTAAGCATCTGGATCGTTGGCGAACCAGTCGGACAAGAAGGCGAAGATGTCGGGGATGGTGACGTACCGGCTGCCGTCCCAGTCGCAGGGGCAAGAGTCCACCTGCCACTCATCGATCACACCATTGGTGGGATCATCATCGAGCGTGCCGTCATTGGCAATATCCATAAAGTCTGGCATCCCATTCCCATTGCAAACCGCATCGATCCGGAACACGTACGCGCCGCCAACGGTCGAACACTCGTCGGCCGGGAACAAACCAGCGGCCGGTGCTTCAGCATTGCTCATCTCCTCCGGCGAAGTGAGCACACCCCCCCTGCGAGCAAGATTCCTGAAATTCCGCCGCCGGGTGTCGGAACCGCGGATGCGATTCTTAATGTTGCGCTCCGACTTCCGCTGCCCCCAATTCTGGTGATATATGCCCGCTCCGGGTC
>JAEYNG010000249.1 GCA_023412695.1 Planctomycetota bacterium
CGAGCGGGAGATACGTTTTTGAGAATTGGCGGGGCGGGGGCGGAGGGCGTGTTGCGCCCGGCGCGCGCCAAGTGCGACAGCCTGGTTCAGGGCGTCGGTGCGATGGGAAAATCCGTTAGTACACTCCTTCCCCATGAATCCGCGCAAGCTCTTCGCCAAGCTGGCAAACAATCAGACCAATGTCCGCTTCGGTGAGTTGGTGCGGCTGGCCGAGGCATTTGGGTTTCGCCTTGAACGCAGCGAGGGGAGCCACTTCATTTATCGGAACCGGTCAGTTCGGGAGCACCTGAACTTGCAGAACGATGGCGGCAAAGCCAAGGCATACCAAGTCCGGCAGTTGCTCAAGCTGATCGAGATGTACAATCTGTCTCCGGAGCAGCGGCGATGAACCACAAGTACCACATCAATCTGTTCTACAGCAAGGAGGATGAAGGCTTTATCGCCGACGTTCCCGATCTGCGGTACTGCTCGGCCTTTGGCCGCACGCCGGAAGATGCGCTCCGCGAAGTGCAGATCGCGATCAAGCTCTGGATTCAGACCGCGCGGAAGCACAAGCAAAGAGTTCCGCCGCCGAAGTACCGACCCGCGATCTATGGCGCGGCGTGAGCGCTTGAGCGGATTGTCCCACACTCCGGGCACTTGATCATCGCGTCGTCGAGCTGGTAGCCGCAGGCGATGCATTGGCCGCGATACTCGCGCTGGAGGAGCGTGCGCCGGCGATGTTCGAGGATCGCGAAGGGCGTTCCGAACGCGACGATGAGCAGCCAGTAGGGGAGGTCGATCGTGCGCGAGATGTAACCACCGAAGGCGGATTTGCCAGTGCCGAAACCAAGGATGCGCCAGTCACTTGGTTGCCAACTGAACCACGGGCGACGCTCTCGGCCAATGACCTTTGGCGAAAAGCTAAACGCCTCCCAGCGGAGCTTGTGAGAGAACCGGTCCTTCTCCGCCTCGGCGCTCATGACGCTCAGGTATTCAACGCGCACGAGGCGGAGTTGGTGCGGATACGTCTGCAGCCCCCGCGTTGTCAGCGTGTACTCCCACGCGCCCATCTGGCCGTCGGGGGTCTGCGTGTTGCGGACGAGCGCACCGCCGGTGTGGAGAACGGAGAAGCAGCGGAAGGTGGAGAGAAGCCAAAGGGAGGCGAAGAGGAGGGTGAGGGAGGCAAGGACGATCGCCAGTGCGCTGCGGGGTCGACGGTTCGAGGCGGGCATCGGGAAGGGTATCGGGTTGTTCGGAATGTTGGCGATATCGACGACTGATGCCTGAGTTGCACCGAGAGGTGGTTCATCCATGCGATGCGAGAGCGTCGTCTCCCGCCCCTTGGGCGCTCGGTCGTTGCGAGTGGCTTCAGCCGCTCGAAGGCGTGATCTATTGCCTTTCGGCCCCTTGGGCCGACCCGCTATTTCCCGTGGCGGTCGAGTATTCTGCCGCCATGCCGCGCTCATGGACACAAAACTACTACCACATTGTTTTCAGCACCAAACGCCGCGAGCAGACTGTTTCTGCCGAGATCGAGTCGCGACTCTACCCGTTCGTCGGCGGCATCCTCAAGGATCTCCGGTGCGCCACGCTGGCGATCAGCGGCATGCCCGACCACCTGCACGCACTTGTCCGTTACCCACCGGACCTGAGTCACTCCGACATGCTCAAGAACGTCAAGGGCCGGTCGTCTCGTTGGGTCGGCGAGACATTCCCCGGTTCATCGTGGCGCGGGTGGCAGGAGGGCTTTGGCGGATTCACTGTCAGCCGGTCGCTTGTGCCCAGAGTCGAGGACTACATTCGTCGGCAGAAGGAGCACCATCTGCGCCAGACCTACGAGCAGGAGGTCATCGAACTTCACCGACTGCATGACATGCCGTTTGTCGCGGAGGATGTGCTTGATTGAATCGTCGGCCCAAGGGGCCGAGAGACTGGCATGGCATCGCTATCGAGTGGCTGAAGCCACTCGCAATGACCGAGCGCCCGAGGGGCGAAAGGCCAAGGCTGCAATGCGTCCAAGTTGCTGAAGCCACTTGCAAGGACCGAGCGCCCAAGGGGCGAAAGGCAGGAGGTCCGAGGAGGCCCGGAACCCGTCGGGCTCATCAACCGATCTTCGCCTTCCCGCCCATATATGGCCGAAGCACCGGCGGCACCGTCACTGTGCCGTCGGCGTTCTGCCACATCTCGAGGATCGGGATAAGCAATCGCGGCGATGCGGCGACGGTGTTGTTCAGCGAGTGGCAGAACACGGTCGCGCCCTTGCCGCCCGCGCCGCCCTCGCGGTAGCGCATGTTCAGCCGGCGGCACTGATAGTCGTACAGGCGCGAGGCCGAGTGCGTCTCGCCAAACGCGCCGCTCGGCACGCCGTCCTTGCCCGCTTCGCCGCGGCCGGGCATCCAGCTCTCGACGTCGATCATGTCCGCGTTCTTGACGCCGAGGTCGCCGGTGCAGCATTGCAGCAGGCGGTAGGGGAGCGCGAGGGATTGCAGGATCTCCTCGACGTATCCGATCATCTTCTTGTGCCACGCGCGGCTCTCGGCCTCGTCGGCCTTGCAGATGACGACCTGCTCGACCTTGTCGAACTGGTGGATGCGGTAGAGGCCGGCGGTGTCTTTTCCGGCCGCGCCCGCCTCGCGCCGGAAGCAGGTGCTGACGGTCGTGTACTTCAGCGGGAGCTGGGCCTCGTCGAGGATCTCGCCCTGGTGCAGGCCCATGAGCCCGACCTCGCCGGTGCCTGTGAGGAAGAGGTCGTTGGCCTCGCCGCGGCGGGATTCCTCGATGTGGTACGCCTGCTCGCGTCCGGCGGGGAAGAAGCCGGTGCCGACCATGCAGTCCTCGCGGACGAGCACGGGGACGCTCATCGCCTTGAAGCCCTGCTTGAGCGTCATGAAGTCGAAGGCGTAACGCAGCACGGCGTTGTGAAGCAGGAAGCCGTCGCCGGTGAGGGCGTAGGAGCGGGTGCCGGCCATCTTGACGCCGCGTTCAAAGTCGGCCAGGCCGAGGTCGCGGACAAGTTCCAGGTGGGTCTTGGGCCGGAAGCCGCGGTTTTCTTCGTATGACTTGTTGGTGTCGAAGCCCCAGGGGCCTTCGCCGGCTTGTGCCGGGGGGTGCCAGCGGCGGATCTCGACGTTGTCGTCGCTGCCCTTGCCGACGGGGACGTCGGCATCGGGCGGGAGCGGCACGGACAGGAGGATACTGTTGAGCTCGGGTTCGATCGCGGCGATCTGCGGCTCCAGCGCCTGGATCTTGTCCTTGAGCGCAGCGGGTTTGGCCTTCAGGCCCTCGAGCTCGCGCTCGAGCGCGGCCTTCTCGTCGCCCTGGGCCTTCTTGATCTGCCCGGCGAGCTTGCCGATCTGCGGGCCGAGGTCCTTCTCGATCGTCCGCTGCTGGGCGCGGAGGCTCTCCTGCTCGGCCTGGAGCGTCCGGCGCTGCGAGTCGAGGGCCAGCAGGCGGTCGATGTCCACCCGCATGCCCTTGAGCTCGGTGCCGCGGCGGTACTTGTCGGGGTTCTCACGCAGGTCGCGCAGGTCGATCATGGCGGCGATGGTAGGGGGTGGGGGGAAAGCCGGGGGAAAGGGCGGCGCGGGGGGCGGTTGCAAGTGGTTGGGCGGTCTGGAGATGGCGTCAGGAGCGGGTAGCCACCGATAAGGGGTTTTCAGTATGATGTACGCAGGCGCGTCAGTTCCCCGTGCCGATCGGAAGGCGCCCGCAGGCAAGCGTCAGCTCTCAGAGGGTGTGTTCTCGCTTATGCCGCAGTTGTTTCTGACATCCACCGACGGCTCGTCCCCGGAGATCCTCCTCGGCGACAGCCCCGTGACGATCGGGCGTTCGCCCGAGAACGTCCTTGCGCTCAACGACACCTTGCTGTCGCGGTTCCACTGCGTGATCGAGCCCGCGCCGACGCGGCCGATCGGCGACACGTTCCAGGTCGACGAGACGGGCATGACCGACGCCGCGACGTGGCACCTGCGCGACCTCGGCTCGCGCAACGGCACGAAGCTCAACGGCGTGAAGGTGTCGGACTCGGTGGTGCGGCCGGGGGACGTGATCAAGCTCGGGACGCACACGTTCATCGTGCAGGCGGAGGAGACGCTGTCGGAGCGGCAGGCGGCCGCGCGTGCCGCCGCTGCGGAGGCGGCGGGGGAGTTCGCCGGCACCAACGGCAAGAACGGCCGCCCGAAGGTCGATCCGGCGTGGGTGATCGACCTGACGGAGATGATCAACATGCTCCCGCCGCGGAACACCGGCGCGGACGACAAGCTCGAGCTGGTGGACGGCCGGGGCAAGTCGTCTGGCGCGCTGGCGGGCGAGGGCGAGGGCGCACGGGCGGTGCGGCTGCTGCTGCTCGCGGCGTCGAAGGCCCGCGCGACCGACATCCACATGGAGCCCAAGGGCGACTGCATGCAGGTGCGCATGCGCGTCGACGGGCAGATGATCAGCGTCGTGCAGTTGCCCAGCGGCGTGGGCGATCTGGCGTTCGGGCTCATCAAGGCGGCGTGCCAGATGCGTCCGACCGGGCGCGAGGCGGTGCTCGACGGCCACTTCTCCTCGAAGTTCCCGGGCGTGGGCGGGCTGGGGGGCACGGCGGCGCGTCGCGTTGATTATCGCGTGAGCTTCACGCCGAGCGTGATGGGCCAGAAGCTGGTCGTCCGCGTGCTCGACATGCGTGATGCGCCCAAGAGCCTGACGGAGCTCGGCCTGCCGGCGTACATGTACGACCGCGTCCGCAAGGTGTGCGAGCAGGAGGCGGGGATGCTCCTGGTCTGCGGGCCGACGGGCTCGGGCAAGACCACGACGCTCTACAACGCGCTGCGCGTGATTGATCGGCAGACGCGCAACGTGATCACGATCGAGGACCCGGTCGAGTATCACCTCGAGAACGTCACGCAGATCCCGATCGACGACAAGCAGGGCAACACCTTCGGCTCGCTGCTGCGGAGCGTGCTGCGCCAGGACCCCGACGTGATCCTCGTCGGCGAGGTGCGCGACGAGGAGACGGCGCGGACGGCCATGCAGGCCGCGATGACCGGGCACCTGGTCTTCTCGACCGTCCACGCCAAGGACACGATGAGCAGCGTGTTCCGCCTGTTGGACCTGCAGGTCGAGCCGTACCTGGTGGCGAACTCGCTGGAGCTGACGCTCGCGCAGCGGCTGGTGCGTGTGCTGTGCGACAACTGCAAGCGGGCGGTCAGGGTCGCGCCCGGCCAAGCCACCCGCATGGGCCGTTTCCTCGAAAACCAGACCGAGCTCTACACCGCGACGGGGTGCGCCCAGTGCCTCCGCACGGGGTATCGCG
>JAEYNG010000252.1 GCA_023412695.1 Planctomycetota bacterium
GGGTCAACGACGTCCCCGACATCTTCGCCTTCCTCGCGGCGTGGTTCAGCAGCACCTGCATCTAAACCGGCGGCGGTGCGTCACACTCGCGGCCTTAAGGTCAACCTCCTCCTCGCCGGTCGTCTCAAGGTCCTCCAGCGCCAGCGCCTCGAGCTCGGGCTCGCCCGAGGTGAGCATCTTCTCGGTCGTCACCACCGGGTCGGTGATCACCTCCTGGACCCGCCGGATCCCGTCGTAGTAGAACCGCTCGCTGCGCGTGTCCCCCGTCTGCGCCCCGTCCTCGACATTCGGGAACGGGCTCTGCGTCCGGATCAGTCGCTCGACTATCCACAAGTTGGATCCCATGAGACACTGGCATCACGCCCCAATACCCAGGCGGGATCACCGGGATATCGCAACCCATCGATCGGCTTGGCGTCAACTTCAATTGGCTGAAGAAATAGCGGCTCGAATTCATCAACTGGAATACATGAAGCCACTTGCTCTGAGACGTATATCGTACCTACTCGGTCTATCACGCTCCGAGCACCTTCTACCTGAAACGCAACAAATCTATCTGGCTGGCTAGTCGCCGGATAGGCACGGATTGTGCCACACTCAATACATACTTGTATCTTTCGCGGAGGACCACCCCGCGGATCTACAGCACGCTCCGGATATATCGTGGCATGAGTATCAATCTCATTGCCCGATAAATCAACTGCTCGGCCAATTGCGACCCGAGGCAAATGCGGTCGAAGCCGCTCAAGCAGCTCCTTATCAATCAATGCTACTCCAGTTTGGCTCGCAAAGTGACGATGATGCGATCGGATTGGATAAGACGAAGTATTGTATACAACATCGATCGGCGCCGGAAACCGCCCAGGAAGTACACGAGTACAAGCACCACACAGGATGTTCTCCGATTGCAGCTTACGCACCCACTGCAAAGAATGTTGACAAGCCCAAACCTCCGGCATAGATAACTGCAAGTACATCATCGAGTTCTCATTCCTGACGCAATCTGCATTTCATGGATGATTCGCTGAACCAGACTAGAATTGTATCCACCAGGCGCTCCCAAGTATCGGGCATCAAATTTTGACGATACCTCATATAGGGCATTAGTTGCCTTGTCATAGTCATCAGGGAACTTCGCAAAATGGCTAGCCCAAGTGTCATTTTGCTTCTTACGAATCCCCGCCGCATGCATTGCTTGATATAAATCCCCATGAAATCGTTGATGAATGTGACGAGGCATTGCGATGAGTTGTTGCGCTTCGGGTCCACTAAGAAACTTTGGCCAAGCATGATGGTAGTCGATTGTGCAAGCGCGTTTATTATGCACCAGCACCCCATTCGCACCGACGCGGTAGGTGTGGACGCCCTCGACCTCGAAGTTGTACACCGTGGCGCGGCGGCTGGTAAACTCCACCAGCGCCACCTCGGCCACTGCCGCTGAAGGCCCCGCCGCCACGCCGCGGTCGACCTCGCTCGCCACCGTCTCGACCACGTCGCCGGGCCTGAGGCTCTGGGCCTGCACCCAGCCGCGGTTCGGCACGTAGAACGGGTGCTCCTCGGTCGTGTTGAACGTCTCGGCGTGCGCTGCGTTGACGAGCAGCGTGACCGCGACAATCGGCGCGCCCAGCCGCTTGAACGTCTCCTTCACCCGCCGCAGGCTGTGCTCGCCTGACGCCTCATCGGTCGCGAAGACCAGGTCGCCTTCCTCGATCTCCTCGATCGGAACCAGCCCGCGGGCGGTCCAGATCTCCGTCCGTGCCTCGAAGCAGCCGCACGCCTTGCTGAGGAAGCTCCTCGCCCGCGCCATCAGCCCGCTCGCTCCCCGCGACAACGCCGAGGAGAACTTGCCGGCGTAGTGCTTGGCCCCGCTCCACGCCGAAGAGCCGATCTTCCCGAGGAACGAGCCGAGGCCGCTCATGGCTCCCCCGAACTTGGCCGCGAGCTTGCCGCCCGGCACAAGGCCGATCGCCATCGCGACAGCCAGTTCGTCGCCGGTCTGTTCACCGAGCGCATAGAGCGCGATGTCGCCGAGGTTGCCGACGATCGGGAACGGCAAGTAGCTGGCGATCTGCGCCGCCACCACCGCCACCGCGCGGGCGCTCTGCCCGAGGGCGGACATGAACGCCGCGGTGCTCCCGGCCATCTCGGCCTGGAAGTCGTCCACCATGCTGAACGGGTCCCAGCTCAGCCCCAGCGGGTCGGCCCGCATCCACGGGTTCGACCCGGCGTACTCGTACAGGTTCATCCCGTCGCCGTAGAGGCCCTGCACGTCGAACGCCGCGACCAGCGCACCCAGCCCCCTGCCGTGGTACGCCGTTGCCTCGATCAGCGTCAGCGCCGTCGCGTTCGGATCCGGCTGCATGAACCGGCCGTTCTGCGGCGAGTACGCCCGGTTCCGCATGTGCACGATCAGGTGCGCATACGGGATCAATCGTGGGGGTTCGTTGCCTTGCGAGTCCGCAACTCCGACATCCAACCTGTCAAAGAACAGCGCCTTGTGGCCGCAGTGGACCTGCGGGAACCATGCAAGGTGCTCCGAGGCCGTAGCGGCCCCGTACGCATCATACCGCCACTGGCCCACCACGCGGGCCTTCTGCCCGGGGCCGTTCATGTCGCACAGCGCCACCACGTCGCCGCCGGCCCTTTCCGCATAGCTACCTGGCGGCCAAGAGCTCTCAGTTGCGGCGGAGACTATCGCCGACCGCGAGGCCGAGAGTTCTTTCCCTTTGACGCATTGCCCTTGACCGATCGTCGGACTTTGACGGCCTCGGCCAGACGCTCCGAGTGCAGAACTGGAATCTCGTCATGCCACCGCTTGTAAAAATCTAAAAGAGTCGGATTAAGCCGCTCTCCTTCCATCCACCGATATCCCCAGTTACGGCAAAACTGGATCGCCGCGAAACCATAGTTTGGCTCCCATTTCACATATGGCGTATTGTAGTTTGCGGCGCGAGGGTCCCCATGGCATGCCCAGGAGAGAAGGGGACTCGAGCGTCGCAGCATCTCGCCCATGTAGGCACCGATCTCAGCAAAGACGCCGATGAGTTCGTCCGGCATCCGGCGCTTCCACTTTGGCTCCAGCTTGGGAACTAGCCATTGGGTGAGCGACAGCAGTGAACGTTTGCTAAAGTTGGCCCGCCACGACGGCGCGCCGCTGCCCTGCACCCGCTGTTCTAGCGAGTGAATGAGATCGGGGATGCGGGCGACAAACTCCTCTGTTATCGCCTCCGCGGCACGCCGGGGCAGAAACTCAAAGTCATCGATACGCGGGACGCGCACAGGCATGAACCATGGCTTTTGAGGCTGATTAAGGAAGGTGTCTGATTTCATACTTAATGCCCAAATCCGACAGAAAGTTTGTCAACTCGTCCGACACCGTATGCTTTCCCTTCTTGACATAGAACGCCCACTTGATTTTGATGCCTTCCTTGCGAATCAATATGGCGTCCTTTATGGCTTGGCGGCGCGTTCGGTGGTTTAAGCCCTGATTGCCGCCCTTGATCTCCATGTACATCCCGGTAGTCTTGGACTTTCCGTCCAAGAACCGCCCGCTCTTCTTCCCTACCCTGTACGTGACCG
>JAEYNG010000415.1 GCA_023412695.1 Planctomycetota bacterium
TGACCAGCTCGGGATTGGCGGTGAAGGCCGCGGGCGTGGCGAGGGTGGCGGGGTCGAACTCCTTCCAGAGCGCCTGCATGTCGGCTGGAAGGTCGGGCGTGCCTGCGCCGCGGAAGGTGCGCAGGCCGGACTCGGCGGAGATGCCCGCGCCGGTGAGGACGGCGACATTGCGGGCGCTGGCGAGCGCGTGGGCGGCGGCCTGTAGAGCGTCGCTCATGTCGCGAGTGTACGGCGTGCGCAGAAAAAGACCCCGTGCGAACGTGGCACGGGGTCCCGAGGAGTAAGTGCTGCGGAGACGGCTTAGCGGCGGCGACGGGCCGCGGCGAGCAGCCCGAGGCCGAGCAGCGCGGCCGCGGACGGCGCGGGGACGGGGAGGAAGTAGTTGGAGTAGACCCACTGGGCGATGTTGGCGCCCGTCCACTGGCCGGCGACGTTATCGAAGTCGTAGTGGATGCCGCCGTAGATGCGGGACAGGCCTGCCTCGTTCGCGGCCTCGTTCAGGCTGGTGAGCAGGCGGACCTCGCCGAAGTCGCCGTTGAGAACGACGTTGATCGAGTCGGTGCCGAGGAAGTGCGCGAGGATGTCCGCCGCGGCTCGTGAGAAGGTCGAGTGGCCCGAGGTGTAGCTCGGGAAGGGTGGGGGCGGGGAGAGGAGCGGGAGCCAGTTGGCGTCCTGCACCGTGCCGTCGTTGCCGTCGATGTCTGCCTCGCGGATGGCGTGGATCGGGCGCCACAGGTCGTAGTGGAACTTGGCTTCCCAGGAGGCGATGCCGGCATCGGCGAGAGCGACGTTGAGCATGGCAAACATGCGCGCGTTGTCGGAGACGGACTGACCGCTCGCGAGGGACTGGGCGATCTGGTTCCACGCGCCGGGCGGCGTGACGGTGCCTGCGCCGAATGCCCACGCGCGAGCGATGGATGTCTGCTCGGCCGTGCGGGTGCCGCTGTTGAGCGCGCCGAGCGCCTGGACCTGCGCGACTGACGCGGCGTACTCGGGGCTATTGAGCGACGGCGGCGCGACCGGGCGGAACTGCGAGCCGGAGTTCAGCGCGAACGGCGTGACCGCGCCCCAGTGGGGCAGGAGGGCCGCGCCCGGGTTGTCCGGGCCGACGCGCCAGTGGCCGGCGGCGGGGTTGGGCGTGTAAGTGATCGAGTTGCCCGAGCCGTCGGCGGCGCGGGTGGCGAGGACGACGGAGGCGATGGTCTCGCCGGCGCCAATGCCCGCGGTTTTGGAGGCGCTGTTGGGGATGGCGCCGAGCTGGGTGTCGCGCGCGGCGTTGAGCTGGGCGACGCGCGTGGGGTAGAGCGAGACGAGGACGTCGTGGGCGGCGCAGATCGCCGCGGCCTCGCGGGACGCGCCGGCGTCGGCGGAGAAGTTGCCGAAAAGTCCGGTGTGCGTGCCGTCGATGGCGTTGACGGCGTCGTAAACCGCCGCGCTCACCATGGCGAGATTGCGGGACGCGCGGGGCGGGGGTGTGGGGACGGCGACGATCGTGTCGAGGGCGATTTGATTCCAATCCGTCACGACGTCCGCCGCGACGGTGCCCGCGGCGCAGGCGACAGCCAACGCGGCGGGAAGACCACTGAACCAACGCATGTTGGGCCTCCGGGAGAGAGAAACCGGGAACACACCGGCGAGAGAGCCGGACGTGCCCGTTCTACCCTAAACCGGGGGACGGATCAAGGAATTCTTCTAGGCCTCAGTCGAACTTGCCCTTGACGGTCAGGTCGAAGTTGTGAATCTGGGCAATGTCGGCGGCGGATTTCCGGCCGACGGCGGTGAAACGGTTGATGAGGGCCTGGGCCGCAGCCTTGTCGGCCCGGGGCAGGGAGAGGTTGGCGAGGCTCTCGAACTTGTGGTTGAGGATGGCCTTGAGGTCGGCGGTCGTGTTGCGTGCATGGCCACCGGGGTACATGACAAGGCCAGAGTCGCAGACCTGACCCTCATCATCGGTGATGACCATGGAGGTAGGGATGCCGTCGGGGTAGCGGCGGTCGTACTCCTCGCCGCCCCATTCGAAGGACATCTTGTCCATGAGGGCGCGGGTAAGGGGGTCGTCGATGGCGGAGGGACCGAAGTCGTGAGGGAGGAGCATGACGTCGGTCCAGTCGAGCTTGCCCAAGTTGGGCTTCGCGGCGCGGAGTTCGAGCATTTTGCGGAGCATGGTGCAGACGAGGTAGAGCATGGAGTGATCGGCGGACTGGCGCGTGCGCGGGTCGCGCTTGGCGGGGTCGCCGATGATGCCGAAGGCGGGCTCGTAGGCCTTGACAACGATCTTGGTGATGCGGTCGCCGGACTGATCGTCGAGCAGGCCGGGGAACTTGTTGACAAGATCAATCAGTCCCTGGAGCGCGCCGGCCGACTGGTGCTCGTAGAGGCCGAGCTTGAAGTGCATGCCCATGATCGTGAAGTCGGAGCCGGCACGGGAGAGGACCAGGTCGAACGGGGAGGCGTAGGACTTGCTGTCGCCCTTGGTGTCGGGGATGCCGGTGCCCGCGCTATGGGTTTTCTTGAAGAGCTGGCCCGGGCCTTCGAAGAGCCGGAAGATGGCCTCGGGGTTGCGGAAGATGTCGCGCGGGCCGAGGAAGCCGGCCATGGAGCGGCGGACGCTAAGGATCGCGGCCTCTGTGCTGATCGCGGCGGATGCGCCCTTGGAGTCTGAGAGCTGCTTGCCGGCGCGGATGGCGCGGAAGGGGATGTAGTGCGCGACGACCATGCCGATCGCGCTCTCGATCTGCTCGGGGGTGGCCTTGAGCATCGCGCCGAAGGTGGCGGCGGAGGCGATCGCGCCGTGGACGACGTGGTCGATCTTGTAGCTCTTGAGGCTGAAGACCTCGGCGAGGCGGCCGCGGATCTCGTCAAGCAGGAGCATGCCCTTGAGGGCGAACTTTCCGTCCATGCCCATCATCTGGGCGGCGGCGATTGGGACGGCGTAGAAGTCGTTGTGGCCGAACTCACCGGCGCGGTGGTGGGCGCGGTGCTCGGAGTAACCGAAGTTGGTGCCGTTGGAATCCCACTCGCGGACGGCCGCGGCGTTGGCGACGACGGCCTTCTCGGGCATGACCTCGACCGCGGAACCGTAGACGGTTGCGCCGTGGCGCTTGGCCGCGCCCGGCGCGCCCATCGTGCCGCTGCCGGTGGCGGGGGCGCGATAACCGAGGGCCTCCGCGCGGAGGAGGTTGGGTGCGTTGGTGCCG
>JAEYNG010000335.1 GCA_023412695.1 Planctomycetota bacterium
CCTCCCGGTCGGGATAGGTCACTACCCGCTGCGGCACCGCCGCAGCCGCCGCTTCCTGCTTGGCCGTCGTCTCCTTCTGATCAAACACAAACGTCGGCCGCGGCTGATACGCCAGCCTCGCGGCGACGACGTCCAGCGCCGCGCCGGTGAAGCCGGCCGCCGCCGCCATCATCCGCATCCGGCTGGCAAGGTCGTGACGCTCGATGCTCTCGATGCTGTTGGCCTGCACCAGCGCCGCCGAGCGTCCCGGCACCCGCAGCTCGATCTCCGGGTTCTGCGAGATCGTTTCGAGCTGGAACTCCTTGTCCTCGAGGATCGGCGTCCGCTCGAGGTTGTCCATCAGACGCGTCACCCGCGCCTGCCACCGGTCCGCGCCCAAGCCCTCCGACGCCTGCTTCAAGGCCTCCAGCCCCTCGGCCGTCAGCCCGAACTGCTGGCGCAACCCCGCCTCGACGTGCTCGATGCTCGGCACGTCCTTGAGTGCACGCGGGATGTTCTCCAGCGACGTCCGCAGCTCCTTGATGACCGCGACGTCTTCGATGTACACCCGCGGCGCGAGCTGACGGGCCGCGTTGCGCGCCTGCTCCGTCGCGATCTCGTCGGCGATCTCGAAGCTCGTCCGCACCGTGCGGGTCTGTCGCATCACGCGGTCGACCGCGACCAGCGGCTGCTCCCGCGTCCACGCCGCCGCCGCCCCTACCACCGCCACGAACGCCACCCAGATCAGCATCGCCAGGATGAACGTGCGCGACCGCAGCGGCCGGCGCCACCCGGCTTCGGTGAGCGCGATCTCGCGGCGGAGTTCCTCCGTCCGCGCCCGCGATGCCGCCTTGGAAGGTTCTCGAGCCATTCGTAACCCACCCCCGCCGAGCACCTACAGCATCTCGCCTTCCGGTCGCTGCGCCAAGCGCGACCCCGATGATCCATCGGTCCAACCGTCAGCGCGTTGCATCATCATCAGGAGTTATCTGGCCCTCTTTACCTGACATTCCCCCATCAATCGCGGGATTCCCCTCCAGCCGCGGACCCGCGTCCTGCAGAGGGGCGTACGCCTCCACGATCCGCTGCACAAGCGAGTGGCGGACGATGTCCTCCTGCCCGAGCTGGATCATCCCGATCCCCTTGATCCGGCGGAGTCTGCGCGCAGCGTCGATCAGTCCGCTCTCTGTCGCCTCCGGCAGGTCGATCTGCGTCACGTCGCCCGTCACGATCATCTTCGACCCGTGACCCATCCTGGTGAGGAACATCTGCATCTGGCCGCGGGTCGTATTCTGCGCCTCGTCCAAAATGATCGCGGCGTTGTTCAGCGTCCGGCCGCGCATGTACGCCAGCGGGATCACCTCCACCACGTCGTTGAACATGAACCGCTTGATGGTGGAGAAGTCCATCATGTCGTGCAGCGCATCGAGCAGCGGGCGCAGATAAGGATTGACCTTCGCCTGCAGGTCCCCCGGGAGAAACCCCAGCCGTTCGCCCGCCTCGACCGCCGGCCGGCAGAGGATCAGCTTCCGCACCATCTGCGCGCGGAGCAGGTGCACCGCTGCGGCGACAGCGAGATAGGTCTTTCCCGTGCCCGCGGGGCCGATGCCGAACGTCAGGTCGTTATCCCGGATGGTGTCGAGGTAGAGCTGCTGGTTCGGGGTCTTCGCCCTGACCTGCCTACCCCCGACATAAACATCGAGATGGTCTTGCCACGGCGGGCCGGAAGCGGGGATGAACTCCCCCGAAACACCGTCGTGCTCGCCAAGCCGCCGGAGCGTGCCCGACATCGCTTGGCCGATCAGGTCCATGACCTGCTGCCGCGACATGTGCTCGTTCCGCGACGCCGCTGCCTCGAGCCGCTCCAGAACGCCCCGCGCGGCCTCGATCTGCTCCCGCTCCCCCGCCACCACCACGCGGTTCTCGCGCGCGGAGACCCGCACCCCCAACGCCTCGCGAAGCATCTTGAGGTTCCGATCGCCCAGCCCCAGCATGGTCACACGCTCGGCGCCCTGCGGAACTTGTATGCTGAACTCCACGCCCGACAATCTCCGCAAAGCAACACCCGGACCCATGGTCAATCCGTCTCTCCTCGCCGCGAGTTCCGCGGCGGTAAGCTCAAACACTATGCCTCGCCCCCTCCACGTACATCCCGGATCTACGCCCAAGCCGGCAAAAAGTTCGGCTTGGGTTTGGATTGCAGGCGGCTTGTTGATTCTCTCTGGCTGCGCTGCGACTCCGGGCGAACCACCACCCGTTTCTGGGTCCGCTACGAGAGACACTATCGCGGCCGACTGGGACGATGTGGACTCGGCGGTGATCTGGGGCAGCGACCGCGCCGAGTGGGTCGTCCATCGTTGGTGGGAGGACGGGCCTGGTGCACGGGTGTACGAGCTCCGCAACCCGGCAGGCACGACCGCTGTTCTGCGGATCGAACGCCCGGACGGCAGTGGCTCCGGCCCGCTCAAGCTCGCGGCATCGGTTGGACCGTTCGGCGATCAAGAGATGGAGCGACGGCTGCTCAGCGTCGTCTCGCGCCGGCTGTCACAGTTGCACTCGGTCGATGCGGCAACGATCCGCTAGGCCTCAGGGCGTTCAAAGCTTACGGGGATCTCGACCCACGCCGTGGTGCCCTCGCCCCAGGTGCTGTCGAGTCCCGCGCGGCCCTTGAGGGCACGCGCCGCGTGCTTGACGATCGCCAGCCCAAGGCCCGTGCCGCGACGCGCGGTCGGACCAGTCCGCGCGGCATCCACCTGGTAGAACCGCTCGAACACGCGTTCGATGTGCGCGAGCGGGATGCCCACGCCGCGGTCGATGACCTCGAAGCGGGCCACGCTGTGCGTCGGCACACTGTCGGGGCCGGTTGCACGCCCGATGCGCTTGGCGCGCACACGGATCGCCGTTCCCTCAAACGCAAACTTACAGGCATTCTCGATCAGGTTGCGCAGGATGAGCGCGAGCAGCCGTGCATCGGTCCGCATGCCGCGGAGATCGTCGCCAAGCTCAAACACGAGTTCGAGTCTCCGCTCGCGAAACATGTCGGCAAACTGTTCTCGCATCGATGACTCGAGCGAACCCGGTTCGACCGGCCCGATCGTGAGTTGCACATCCGCCGCCTCCAGCCGTGAGAGGTCGAGCAGGTCCCGCAGCAGGTCCTCGAGCCGCAGCGCGTGCGACAGGATCATCCCCGCGGTGCGCTCGGCCATCTCCGGGTCCTCGCGGGACGCGTCCTTGAGCGTCTCGGCCGCCATGCGGATCGCCGACACCGGCGTGCGCAGCTCGTGCGAGGCGTTGGCGACGAAGTCCGCCTTCACCTGCACCGCCTGCTCGAGCTCGGTCACGTCGC
Organism: Planctomycetota bacterium; assembly: GCA_023412695.1. Taxonomy (GTDB): domain Bacteria; phylum Planctomycetota; class Phycisphaerae; order Phycisphaerales; family UBA1924; genus JAHBXL01. The sequence goes on from JAEYNG010000335.1 coordinate 3,326, forward strand.
GCAGGATCATCACCGCGCCGAAGACCCCGTTACCCCACGCCGCGGGCACCGGGAGTGCGGAGACCTGCAGAACACGCTGGCCGAGCGGCGTCGTCATGCGGATACGTCGCCGGCGTGACTGCCCGGCCCGCGCCGCGCCGTGCAGCGCAAGGACCTCTTCCTGTGTGAATACCTCGCCGATCGGCCTGCCCACCAGTGCGCCGCGCTCGATCGGCTCGCCCGTGCCCAGCATCGCCTCCGCCGAGCGATTGCACAGCAGCACGCGTTCGTTGTTGTCCGTCGCGATGAGCGGCTCGTCCATCGCGTCGATGATCGCGCCAAGGTTCCGCTCGTTCTTCGCCCCCGCCTTGAGCTGGCGCTCGACGCGCCCCGCCAGCTCGTCGAGCGCCTCGTACACCGGCGCGAACTCCCCGGCCTCCGCAGATCGCTCGTGCGCGATGCTGACCCGCGGCCGGTCGCCCGCGCGGCTGATCTCCGCCGTGCCGATCGCACGCGCCACCCGCTCGATCTCCGCCAGCCGCCCCGCCTGACGACCCAGGAAGATCCTGATCATCACCGTGGCGCCGATGCCCGCAACAGTGAGCAGGCCGATCCGCAGCCAGGCCGCTCGGTCCACCCCGCGGCTCACCTCGATCGCAAGCGCGACAAGGACGACCAGCCACGTACCCGCGGACGCGGTTGCGATCGTTCGAACGCTCGATCGCCTCAGCGGCATCTCGCTCGGCTCCACAAAGCCCGCCCCGGACCCGCCGCCAGCTTATTCGACTTCCGCGCCCTCTTCGGCATCCTGCTCCAGGTTCTCCCCGGCCGGGATGTCAGGGCTCATCAGGTATCCCACGCCGCGGATCGTCCGGATCATCCCGCCGGCGTCGCCGAGCTTCTTGCGGATCGCGGCCATGTGCACATCGATCGTCCGGGCGGTCACGAGCACGCCCGGGCCCATCGCGCTGTACATAAGGTCTGCGCGCCGGATCGCCCTGCCCGGCTTCCGCATGAGGGCGGTGAGCAGGCGGAACTCCGTCAGCGTGAGTTTCACGTTCTTTTCATGCACCCACGTCTCATGGTTGGAGAGGTCCACGCGCACGGGCCCCAGCGTGAGTGCGTCGTGCGCATCGTCTCCGGCCGCGGCGGCGCGTTGCCGACGCAGCAGCGCCTCGACCCGCGCTAAAAGAACTTTCATCGAGAATGGCTTCGTGACGTAGTCATCCGCGCCGACCGAGAGCCCGGCCACCTGGTCCGCCTCCTCGCCCTTGGCGGTCAGCATGAGGATCGGGATCGACGAGGTCTTTGGGTCAGTCCGAAGGAGCTTGGCGACCTGCAGGCCCGATAAGTTGGGCATCATCACGTCGAGGATGACCAGGTCCGGCCGTTCCTCGGTGGCCCGCCGCAGCCCCGCGGTGCCGTCCGCTGCTGCCTCGGTCCGGTAGCCCGCCTTGCGCAAGTTGTACCCGACGAGGTCCGCCAGGTCGGTCTCGTCCTCGATGATCAGGATCCGCTTGTCTTCACTCATCTGCTTGTGCACCTTGGACTTAGACGCTCCGGGACCATGCCTGAGCCGCTGGAAGGAACTCTGTCGGCCCGGCACCGGAGTTTCCCCGGTCCGGCGGTGCCCGGCTTGAGGGGAAGTGTAAATCTCCGGCAAATGTTCACGGAGGGGGGTTCGGATCGCCGACGGCCATAGGAGAGTTTGCGTTCGCTAAGTCTGGTGGGTAGCATGTCGCGCCCGCTCGGGCAGGATCGATCGGCGAACTTTGAAAAGTGAGAAGGCGGGGGAGCGGGGAAGGCCGGGCGGTTTTTCGCCGGCAACGGTTCGCGGCTCCGCGGCCCGTGCCGGGCAGGACCGACCGGGCCGGCAAGGGACGGGGGAGGACGCGACGAGAGCGTCCTAAATCTTGAACTGCGCAACACTTGCGCATCTGTTCACATCGGAAGACGTTGCGGTTTGATTAATTCAGAGCCTTACTGGAAAAAGTCAGTAAAAACTCGCTAACATGCGGCCACCGTTCTCGGGCTTTGTGACGAGAAGCGTACGGAACGGCCGACTCAGATGGTGCAGTTTCCCCTGATCAGGACTTAGGTGAAAGGAGACAGGATGACGAAGACGATGACTCTGCTGTTGGCTGCTGGTCTTGCGACGGCGACCCCGGCGCTGGCCCAGCAGGCGGGCAACTCGGACGAGGTCCGGGCGCTCGTGGCCGAAATGATCAACGATGCCGAGAGCCGGACCAGCCTGCTCGCGGCGGGTGACGCCGGGCACGACGGCAAGTTCTTCATCGCTGGTGACGGCTTCCGCCTGAACGTCGGCGGCCAGCTCCAGTTCCGCTACATCGCGAACTTCCGCGACGACGAGAACACCGACGACGACGTCAGCAACGGCTTCCAGACCCGTCGCACCAAGCTCGACTTCAACGGCGAGATCAACCGCGACTGGTTCTTCCGCGTTCTCCTCTCTGCCGACCGCAGCGAGGGCAACGTCGGCCTCGAGGAGGCGTTCGCGGGCTACAAGTTCGCCAACGGCGTCAAGGCCCGCTGGGGTCAGTTCAAGCTCCCGATGCTGCGTGAAGAGCTCGTCAGCTCCTCCCGCCAGCTCGCCGTCGAGCGTTCCGTGGTGAACGAGGTCTTCACCCAGGACCGTTCGCAGGGCATCGAGCTCGCCTACTCCACCGAGATGTGGCGTATCGCCGGCGCGTTCAGCGACGGCCTCGACTCCGAGAACACGGACTTCAATGACGCCGGCGGCATCGGCGGCACCCCCTCGCTGCACGTGATGGGCGAGTCCGAGTACGCCCTCACCGCCCGTGCGGAGTTCATGATCCAGGGCAACGACTGGAAGATGTGGGACGACTTCACCTCCCAGAAGGGCCAGGACTTCGGCTTCCTGCTCGGCGCCGCGCTGCACTGGCAGCAGAGCACCCAGACGCCGGCCCCGACCGACGTCGACACCGACACCGTCCAGTTCACCGTCGACGCCTCCCTTGAGGGCGACAGCTGGAACGTCTTCGGCGCGTTCGTCTACCGCTGGCAGGAGCAGTCGGCCCTGGGCGCCGGCGACACCGACCTGAGCGACATGGGCTTCGTGCTCCAGGGCGGCTGGCGCTTCGCCGAGAACACCGAGGTGTTCGCCCGCTGGGAGAGCCTCATCGCCGACGATGACCGCTTCGTCACCAGCGAGGACACCTTCAACTTCCTCACCCTCGGCCTCAACCAGTACTACGCCGGTCACGCCGCCAAGGCGACGATCGACATGGTCTGGGCGTTCGAGGACACCTCCAACCTCTTCGGCAGCGGCGTGCTCTCCACGGGCAACGGCCTGCTCGGCGACGTCGAGGAGAACGAGGTCGTGATCCGCGCTCAGTTCCAGCTGCTGTTCTAAGCCGCTCGGACCGATCGCACAGTTTGATTCATCCACAACCCCGGGCCGAGGCCCGGGGTTGTGCTTTTTGGCGGGGGAATATTTTGGCCCGCCGACCGTATCAGTGCCCGAGCTTTGTACGCACCGCGGCTTGGGCCTCGCCGCCTCGACCGGCAGTTCTTGCCTCGCAGGAAAAAATCCCGATATAACGTATAAACGACTTGTTTATCCGATATACTGAGCAGGCTCGCTGTGCGCGGGCCAAACCTCGGCCCCCTTGCCTCCCGTCGGACGGGAAGGCCTCGGGGTCAGATCAGAACAGGAGCGACGAAACCATGGTTCGGACACGCTGGTCGGTGACACTCTTGGCGGCGGCGGGCGCGGCCCTTGGGATGGCTTCGATGGCCGCGGCACAGTCTCAGGACGAGGTTCGGGCGGTCGTCGCCGAGATGATCGCCGACGCCGAGGCCCGCACAAGCCTTCTCGCGGCCGGCGAGTCCGGGCACGACGGGCGCTTCTTCATCGCCGGCGACGGCTTCCGGCTCAACATCGGCGGCGCGTTGCAGTTCCGCTACTTCACCAACCTCCGCGACGACAACAACGCCGGGGAGGACGACTTCAGCAACGGGTTCCAGACCACCGACACGCGTCTGAACTTCGGCGGCCCCATCGAGAAGATCTGGGCGCTCGTCCTCGGGGGTAAGATAGACA
>JAEYNG010000336.1 GCA_023412695.1 Planctomycetota bacterium
GCCTGACAAACAGGGAACGGGCGCGCTGAGCGGGTCCACTTTTGGAAGGCGTGGGCCTACACTCGTGCCCCTATGGGCAAGACCCGCGAGATCAAGAAGCGCATCAAGGCCGTCGGCAACATCCGCCGCATCACGAACACGATGCGGATGATCGCGACCAGCAAGTTCGCGCGGGCGCAGCAGCGCGCGACGGCGTCGAAGCCGTTCACGGAGGGCGTGTTCGAGCTGGTGCGGAAGATCGGCGAGGCCGCGGGCGACGGGGCGACCCACCCGCTGCTCTCGGGCCCGGAGGGCGGGACGCCGGCGACGGCTCGCGAGGTGACGCTGGTCATCACGTCGGACCGCGGGCTGTGCGGGCCGTACAACGGCTCGATCCTGCGGACGGCGATGAATCACTTCCGCAATCACGAGTCGGCGAAGGCCGGCGAGATCGAGGTTGTCGGGCGGAAGGGCATGGGCTTCTTCAAGTTCGCGAACGTGCCGGTGTCGAGCCAGCACACGTTCGGCGACAAGCCGGAGTACGAGACGATCGCGGAGCTTGCGCAGCGGTACATGGACCGCTTCGTGGCGGGGGAGATCAGCAAGGTCACGGTGATCTTCATGAAGTTCATCTCGGCCGGGCGTCAGAAGCCCGAGGTGATGCAGCTCCTGCCGCTGCGTCCGCCGGAGCAGGCGGCGGGTGCGGAGAAGAAGGCGGGTGTGGATTACGAGTTCAGCCCGCCGGCGGAGGTGCTGCTGGCGAACCTGCTGCCCGCGGCGGTGAAGGCGACACTGTTCCAGTCGTTCAGCGACGCGATCGTGAGCGAGCACGTGGCGCGGATGGTGGCGATGAAGTCGGCCACCGACAACGCGGGGAAGATGGGCAAGGCCCTGACCCGCAAGTTCAACCGTGCACGCCAGGCGCAGATCACCACCGAGCTGACCGAGATCATCTCGGGCGCGGCCGCGCTGGGCTGAGCCCGCGGCAAGCAACAGTGTTGAAGGATCAGGGGTCCTTGCGGTCTTCCTGCGCGGCCGGCCTGACGACTAGGTCGAGCCGGTTCTCGACCGTGCACGCTCGCCGCATAGCGGAGAGGACTTCGTCGGGCTTCATCGAGCGGTACATCTCTGCGCCCGCGCAGATGAGCTCGGGGTCGAGGCCGCCGGAGGTGCTGCGGGCGAGCATGGTGGCCCAGTAGCGAGGATCGCGCTCGTATGCGGAGGCGACGCGGGCGAGGATCTCGGTGGAGCGGGCGAGCTCGTCGGCGGGGAGGCCGTGGTCCATCAGCTCGCAGAGGGAGGTCTGCATGATCTGCTTCACGGGCTCGGCGTGGTCGGGCGCGACGCTCGCGGCGACGACGGTCATCGAGCGGCCGGCAAAGGGACTGGGGAGGTAGGTCCAGCTCACGTGCGGGTCGCCGCCGAGCTTGAGCTCGCGCAGCCGCTCCTCCAGGCGCTGCGAGAGCACGCGGGCGCCGGCGCGGAGGCGCCGGACCTCCTGGATCTCCGATGGGTCCGGCGAGAGGAACCCGGCGAGGACGTGGGCGTCGGTGAGGTCGGTCTCGGCACGGCAGCCGACCTCGCGCACGAACGGGCCCTGCTGCGGCTGGATGCAGCGGCTGGGGGCGAGCGCGGCGACGCCGGCCCGCTGCCGGGGCGGGAACTCGCCGAAGGAGCGCGTGACCAACGCGATCGCGCGGTCGAGCGGGATGTCGCCGACGACGGCGATCTCGCAGGGCGCTGTGGACGCGTGACGGGTGATCCATGCCTCGACCTGGTCGGGCCGGAAGGCGGACATCCGCTTGGTGCACGCGGGCTTGTTGCGGCACTCGTTGATGGGCGTGATAAGGTCGAGCAGGGGCTCGGTGATCGCCCAGCGCGTATCGGACTGGGCGCGCTCGACATTACGGCTCGCGGCGGTGCAGGCCTCGGCGAGCTGGGCATCGCTGATGCGCGGCTTGCGCAGGGCGATCGCGGCGACCTCGAACGCGGGGCCGATATCGTCGGCCTCTCCCCAGATGCGTACGAGCAGAGCGTCGGAGGCGACGCCGCCCTCGAGGTGGATGTCGCGGCCGCGGAGACGGTCTCGCAACTGCTCGGCGGTGGCGTCGGTGGAGGCGGGGTTGTCGAGGCAGGTGGCGCTGAGGAGCGTGAGGCCGCGGGTGTCGCCGCACTCGAGCAGCTCGCCGCCGGCGAAGCTGATCATGACCTCGACCTGCCCGGACTGGGCGGACATGTAGCGGTGGTGGACGCGGATGCCGTTGGTGAGCCAGGCGGAGACGACACCGCTGCGGCGGAAGGCCTGGACCTCGATCACGTCGGCGGGCTGCGCAGCGGGGGCGCCCGAGCGCGGCTCGGCCGCGGCGGCGGACGTTGTGACCAGGGCGGCGGCCGCCAGGATGGAAAGGGAACGCAGGCCGATCATGGGACTTCGATCGGTTGTATACGGGCCGGGGGTGATAGTTGCAAGCCGGACGGGCGCGGCCGGAATGAAGCAAAAGTTATCCGCCGCCGAGGGGGGCCCGGAGGAGGCGGCAATCGCCCTTGCAATCGGGGTTTGCCTCGAAATGCCCGGAGAGGATGCCGCGAACGGCGGTGTGGATCTTCTTCTCGACCTTGTCAAGGCGGAGGCTGGAGAGCGGGATGATCCCGCGCTGGCCGGAGGCGAGGAGCCAGAACTCCGCGACGACGTCGGCGGGGTCGACATCGGGGAGGAGGTGGGGCAGTGCGAGGGCGTAGACACCGAACTGCAGGTTGTCGGGCTGGGGCTCGCGGAGAGACTTCCAGTCCTGGCCGGTCTTGTAGTCGACGATGCGGAAGCCGGGGCGGCCGTCGGGGAG
>JAEYNG010000371.1 GCA_023412695.1 Planctomycetota bacterium
CGGTCACGCCCGCCGCGCCGGGCGCGGGCACGGTATACCGGTACGCGACACCATCGCCAAAGACGAGCAGCTCGCCCGTGGCGTCGTTGAACTCGATGTTGTAATACGCAAAGCCCCCCGCCGGTGAGAGCCGGAGCTCCGATGCGTCGGGCGCGAGCGGCCCGCCGGAGATCGCCGCCGCGATCGCGCCGGCGTCGATGACCGCCGCATAGCCGAAGTCGTTGGAGCCGGCGAAGAAGTCGCCGCCGCCCACGAGCATGTTGCCGAGGTTGTCGAATCGCACGGGCGAGGCGCTCAGCGCATCGGCGACGAGCACGCCGGACTCGAACGCGACACTCGCACCCGCAAGCGAGGCAAGGTCGAACGCCCGTACGTTGCCCGTCGGCTCGCCGCCGGCGCTCGTATTGAAGCCGTCCCCGACGAATACGCGGCCGCCGCGGATGGCGATTCCGCCCGAGCCGCCGGTGTTGTTGTGCATGACCTGCGTCGCTGCCTGCGCTGCAACATCCACGCGCCACGCGCCCGCACTCGCTCCAAAGCCCGAGACGAACATTGTGGACCCGTCGAGCCACGCGCCGTCGTAGTTCGGCGCGTCGATCGGCAGTGTCGGCGTCGTCCCCATCGGTGTCAGCGCGGCGAGCTCCACGATGTGCACGCGGTTGAACGCGCCGTTGTCGCCGATCGCCAGTCGCGAACCATCCGGACTCACCGACACAAACGATGCCCCGAAGTTGCCGAACGGGCCGTCGAAGATCGCGCTTCCGACCGACCCGAGCAGTTGGTACGTGCCGCTGTGCACGCCGCTCTGCACGAGCACCGAGCCGTCGCCTTGCAGGGCGATCAACCGCCCGTCGGGCAGTACATCAATCGCGCCGCCGCCCGCCGGAAGCGAGTACGACCCGACGAACGAGTAGGGGGGCAACCCCGCGCGAGCGTCCTCCACTGCAAAGCCGACGACACCGATGCACACCGCCGCGACGAGCGCGGAACCACACAACCGATTCTGCAACATGAGGCACCCTTCTTCGTCGCTCCGATTCGCGCGGAGCGGCTCCCGGACCTTGAAGGCCCTCGCGTGGGGGGGGGAAATGCCGGGTGGCGCGGCCGCGGGAAGCAACGCGGCGGAGCGGCCGGCGCCCCATATCGCGAGGGCGGGCACGAAACACGGCCCAGGGCAGGTCTTCCGGCTTCGGGGCTGTGCCGCTGACTTCTGTCAGCGACGGGCGGGCTCGGCCTTCCCATCCTCGCATCGCGAGAACAGTGGCGGTTTCGAGCCTGCGCAGCCCCGTTACGGCGGCGCGTCCGCGGCGGAATCGGGGGTTGTTTGCACAACCCGCCTCACCGCACTTCCCTTTTCAGCCCGACCCGCCCGGCACAAGACCGGACGAGGCGGGCACCATGGGCAGGGGCAGCGTACACGATCGGCTTGTGCAGTCAAGCAAACAGCGAGCGAAGCTGCCGCGACATCTGCTCGCCGGCCCTCGCGCGATGGCTCATCCGGTTCTTCTCCTCGCTCGCCAGCTCTGCACCTGTCCGGGCAAAGTCCGGCGCAACGAGGAACAGCGGGTCATAGCCAAACCCATTCGTCCCCGACGGCGCCCGCGGCGGAATGCCGATGCGGCCCTCGAACGTGCCGCGGGACGTAGCAAGAACCTTGCCCGGTTCCGCCAGCACCATCACGCACACGAATCTCGCGGCACGCTTCTCCGGGACCACGCCGTCGAGCTCGCGCAGCACACGGGCGTTGTTCGCCGCGTCGCGCTCGGCACGGCTCAGCCCCGTTTCGCGTCCGTCGGTGGAATAGTGCGAGGAGATTACGCCCGGTCGCGGCGTACCGTCTGGCAGTGCGAGCGCATCGATCTCGATCCCCGAGTCGTCGGCGAGGCACACCCGCCCGCTTTGCTGCGCGTACGACAGCGCCTTGATCGTCGCATTCTCCTCAAACGTGCGGCCGGTTTCGTCGGGTTCGCGCAGCCCGCCGGCAGGGAGCGAACTCGCGGGCAGGTCGTTGAAACCGATCACCGAAACACCGGCCGCGGCGAAGATCGCACGCAGCTCCTCCACCTTGTGCGGGTTCGCGGTCGCCAGGACAATCTCGTGCATGTCGGACGGTAGGGACCGCCACCCGCCGGGTGAACGGCCCGCAGGGCTGAGCCTGCGTCAAATGACCCCGATTCTCAAGGGATTCACCGGTCTTCGGGCCTGCCACTCCGCGATCGGCGACATACCATGACGCATGGCATCAGATCCGATCCGCGCTTTGGGCCTGTCCGATGACCCGCTATTTGTCTCGCCCGACAAACTCGCCGGAAAGGGTCCGGGCGTGCATGACAACATCGTGGTCACCGAGAACCCCGCGACGGGCGAGGTCCGCGGCGGCGTCCGTCTGGACGACGGCGCCGCGCTCGACCGCACGATCAATGAGTCAATCGAGGCGTTCAAGAAGTGGCGCGAGGTACCCGGCCCGGTCCGCGGGCAGGTCGTCCGCGCGATCGGCGACGAGTTCCGGCGTGTGAAGGAGCCGCTGGGCGAGCTCGTCAGCCTCGAGATGGGCAAGATCCGCGCCGAGGGCCTCGGCGAGGTGCAGGAGACGATCGACATCGCCGACTACGCCGTCGGCCTGTCGCGCCAGCTCCCGGGCCAGGTGTTCCCGAGCGAGCGAGCCGGCCACCGTATGTTCGAGCAGTGGCTCCCGCTCGGACCGATCGGCGTCATCACCGCCTTCAACTTCCCCAACGCGGTGTGGGGATGGAACGCGATGCTCGCCGCGGTCTGCGGCGACACGACCATCTGGAAGCCGAGCCTGCTTACGCCGCTGGTATCGATCGCGACCAGCGCGGTCGCCGAGCGCGTCGCGGCGAAGCTCGGCCACCCCGGCATCTTCAAGCTGGTGATCGGCACTGACGATGCCGTCGGCAAGCCGATGGTCGCAGACCGTCGCCTGCCGCTGATCTCCGCGACCGGCTCGTGCCGCATGGGCCGCGCCGTCGGCCAGGTTGTCGCGGCCCGGCTTGGCCGCTCGCTGCTGGAACTCGGCGGCAACAACGCGGTCATTGTGCATGCCGACGCCGACCAGGAGCTCGCGCTCCGCTCGGTCGTCTTCGGCGCGGTCGGCACCGCCGGCCAGCGCTGCACGACCACGCGCCGGCTCATCATTCACGAGTCGATCGCGGAGAAGTTCATCGAGCGGCTTGCCGCCGCCTACAAGCAGGTCGCGACGCGCATCGGCGACCCGCTCAAGGAAGGCACGCTTATCGGCCCGCTCGCCAACTCGGCGGCGGTTGATGGCTTCCTCAACGCGGTCCGCGCGGTTAAGGAGCAGGGGGGCACGGTGCTCTTCGGCGGCGAGCGTGCATCGCCCGCTGCCCTCAAGGGGCACTTCGTGCAACCCACGCTCATCCGTGCGCCGAAGGGCAATAAGCTCCCGATCGCGATGGAGGAGACCTTCGCCCCGATCCTGTACGTGTTCACGTACAGCGACCTCGACGAGGCCATGGCGATGCACAACGGCGTCGATCAGGGCCTCTCGTCGGCGATCTTCACCGAGTCCATCCGCGCCAGCGAGCGGTTCCTGTCGCCAACGGGCTCGGGCAGCGACTGCGGCATCGCCAACGTCAACGCCGGCACCAGCGGCGCGGAGATCGGTGGGGCGTTCGGCGGCGAGAAGGACACCGGCGGCGGCCGGGAATCGGGCTCCGATTCCTGGAAGGCCTACATGCGGCGGCAGACAACGACCATAAACTTCGGCGGCAAGTTCGAGCTCGCACAGGGGATCCGCTTTGAATAGCCAACCCAGAACCGCTGACCCGCTCGCCGAGGCCGCTATCGCCGAGATCGCCTCGGGCATGATCGTCGGCCTCGGCACCGGCCGCACCGCCTCCCGCGCGATCGTCGCGCTGGCCGACCGCGTCCGCGAGGAGAAGCTCGACATCCGCTGTGTGCCGACGAGCCACGTCACCGAGACGCTCGCGCGCTCGCAGTGCCTGCCGCTCGTCGATTTCGCGATGGAGGAGGAGGTCGATTATCTCTTCGACGGCGCGGACGAGGTGGACCCGAATCTGCGGATGATCAAGGGCGCGGGCGGCGCGATGACGCGCGAGCGTATCGTCGCCTACGCCGCGAAGCGTCGCGTCTACATGGTGCAGGAGAACAAGATGGTCCACCGCCTCGGCGAGCGGGCGACGCTCCCGATCGCGGTGCTGGCCTTCGGTCTCGCGAGCACGCGCGCGAGCCTCCGTCGCCTCGGGCTCAACGGCGTCGTCCGCCGCACGCTCGACGGGCACCTGTTCCTGACCGACAACGGCTCGCTTGTGATCGACGTCACCCTCGAGGACGGGCGCGACCTCGAGGAACTCGCCGCGGAGATCAACGACATCCCCGGCGTGCTCGACCACGGCCTGTTCCTCGACGAGGCCGACGAGGTGCTGGTCGAGACCAAGGCCGGCTCGATCGAGCGGCTGATCCGTCCCGCGGTCGACTGACCCTTACTCCATCGACACGAACGGCAGGCGTGAGAGCACTGTCCGCGTCGCAAGGCGCGTCTCCGCCGCGAGCCCCGCGGCCTCTGCCCGCATCGGCGCGGCAACCGACGCGACGATGCTTGCCGGCTCCGAAGGGCGCAGCTCATCAAATGCCCGTGTAAGCACGACCGTCGGCCGCAGCGTGTCCGTCCCGGCTGTCGCTGTCCCCTCGACAACCTGCTGACTTGATGTGTTCGAGGCCGCGATCACCGTTCCCTCGACCGGCCGCCATATCGATGCGCCGACGAACAGTCCAAACCCGCCGGCGATCATCGCCACCGCTGCTGCAGCCGCGATCGAGCGCCACGGCCGCGCCGGACGCGACATCCCCGCGACGCCGCTCGCCGGAAGCCGGTCGATCTCCGCCATCACGCGGTCATGGAGCCCCGCCGGCGCAGCGGCCCAGGGCGCGGCATCGGTGCACCGGAGCAGCGCATCCACGCGTTCGGTCGCTCGTGTGCTCATCTTTTACCATCCTTCCCGTTACTCTGCATCGCGTCGAGTTCCGCCGCGAGCGTCCGCCGTGCGCGGAAGAGCATGACTCGCACGTTCACGCGGCTCTTCCCCAGCACGCGTGCGATCTCCGGAACCCCAAGGTCCTCTGCATACCGCAGCCACACCGCCGACCGCTGGTCCGCCGGCAGCACCTCATCCGCTCGCCGCCACACGCGCACCGCAAGCTCATCCGGTCCGTCTGCTTCAATGCGCGACTCCCGCGGCTCCTCGATCAGCCCGACCGCCGTCGGCAGGCGCTTGGCGCGGGCCCGTGTCGCGGCGAGGTGCGTCCCGATCGTGAACAGCCATGTCGAGAACCGCATCCCCGCCTTGTACGTCCCGATCTTCGTCCACGCCCGGACCAACGTGTCCTGTGCGAGGTCCTCCGCGTCGGCCTCGTTGAACGCGCGCCGACGCAGAAAGTTGTACAAACGGTTCGAGTACCGCGTCACCAGCAGCGAATACGCGTCGCGATCCCCCTTCTGTGATCGCGCTGCAAGCTCTTCGTCCGTCGGGATCCTCAGCGCCCCGCCTGGCAGGGCTGTCGCTGCCGCGAGCGCGCCGACAGCCGGCCGCTCCTGCGTGGCGGCGCTCCGGGCGGACGAGGCTGGGATCCCGAGCCGGCTCAGGGCTTGGCCTCCTGCTTGTCGTCGTCGGCCTTGGCCTTACGCCCCGCCTCCTTCTCCTTCGCCGCGAGCATCGACTCGACGGCCTCAATCACCTTGTGGCTCTCATAGCGGAAGCGCAGTTGCAGTTGGCGGTCGTGCGGCTCAATCTTTGTCGCCGCGAGCACATTGC
>JAEYNG010000446.1 GCA_023412695.1 Planctomycetota bacterium
ACGCTCACCCGTTCTGTTCCGCTCCTCCCCCCGGTCGAAAGCCCGGGCGCATTTGGAAGGTTTCCGCGATGCTCCCCAAGCCCCCGCCCCGAGAGGGCCTGCTCGGCTTCCTCTATCTCCCGCCGTACCGCGTCCAGGGCTCCTCCGTCGCCGGCGAGACCACCGTCGTCTCCGTCCCCGAGCTCGACGTCTGCTTCGACATGGGCTGGTGCCCGCGCGCCATGCTCGCGAGCAAGACCGTCTGCCTCTCCCACGGCCACATGGATCATGTCGGCGGCCTCGCGTACTACTGCTCACAGCGCTACTTCCAGGGCATGGGCGAGGGCCACATCGTCTGCGACGCCCGCATCGCCCCCGCCATCGAGCGCATGATGGCCGGCTATGTCGAGGTCGAGCGCCAGAACACCCCCTACAAGCTCACCGCCCTCAAGAACAACGACGAGATCCCGCTCAAGGCCAACGTCGTCCTCCGCGCCGTCGAGGTCGAGCACACCGTCCCCGCCATGGGCTACGTCTGCGTCGAGAAGCGCAGCAAGCTCAAGGAAGAGCTCCTCGGCATGCCGCAGGAAAAGCTCCGTGAGCTCAAGGACCGCGGCCAGGAAATCACCCGCCAGCTCCAGATCCCCCTTGTCGCCTACCTCGGCGACACCGCCCCGGGCCCCCACCTCGTCCGCGAGGACGTCCGCAAGGCCCAGATCGTCATCTGCGAGTGCACCTTCACCGAGCCCGACCACGTCGAGCGCGCCAAGGTCGGCATGCACATGCACGCCGAGGCCATCGCCGAGTGGCTCCGCGTCCTCGAGTGCGAGCACCTCGTGCTCATCCACATCTCCCGCCGCACCAACCTCGCCGCCGCCCGCAAACGCATCATGGAGCTCGCAGGCCCCGAGAAGGCCGCGAAGGTCCACCTCCTCATGGACCACCGCTTCAATCGCGAGCGCTACGAGCGCCAGATCGCCGAGGCCGGCGGCTCCAAGGCCGACGCCGAAGCGCCCGAGGCCGAGGCCTGAGCGAGATCGCTCACCGCAGCGACGCAGGTTTCGGACTCAACTGCCGCACCATGCCGCTCCAGCGACGAATGACTGCCCGTTGAACCTTGTCAGGCACGTCACGCAAGAGACGAGACCGTCACCGCAACCTGCGACCTCTGCGTCTCCGCGGTAAACCACTCACGGCTTCACCACATACATCCTCTCCGCGTTCACCACCATCGCGTTCCCGCGGACCTCCGCCACCGTCCCCACCACAATCACCTCGCTCAGCTCCTTGATCCCCCACCGCCCCTTGATGTCCGTCCGCAGCGGCATCCCCTTCGCATCCGCCACCTGCACCGTCGCCGAGTGCCGGATGATCTCCTCCCGTGGGTCGCAGCAGTAGTCCCACGGCTCCGGGCAGTTGTCCCCGGGGATCTCGTTGCACGGCCGCAGCCCGCGCCCCACCACCGTGAACACCGCTCGCTCGTTCACAAACGGCTTCTTGCTCCCGCCGATCCGCCCCTTCAGCGTCACCGTGTCGCCCTTCTTCAATCCCTTCTTCGCGTCCACCACGTCCGGCGCGGCCTCCGGTGCGCCATCGAGCAGGAAACCCGCCGGCAGCCCCGCCCGCGGCACAAACACCCCCGTCCCGTCGACCACCATCAGCGTCTCGCCCTCTCGCCCGGACGCCACCTTCCCCACGACGAACACCTCCGCCCCCGCCTTCAGCCCCGAGCGACCCTTCACCGAGTAGCTCAGCGCGGCCCCCTTCGAATCCACCAGCCGAACCACCGCGCGGTTCTCCGCCTTCAGCGGACACGCCGCCACCATCTCCCCGCCAGACTCGCGCATCACCCCCGCCGCCGCCGCATCATCCACCAGCACAAACTCCGCGCGCCCAGCTACGAACGCATCGTCCGCGTTCGCCACGCGCCCGCGCAGCACCACCGACTCCCCCGCCTTCACGCTCTTGATCGCCTGCGCAAGTTCCGCCGCATCCTGCGGCATCGCCTTCAACCGGTGCGACTCCGGCAGGTCCTGCGCCATCGCCGCAGCGGGCCACACGATCGCCGCCATCACCATCACGAGCATCCACTTCACACTGTTCATCGCTGTTCTCCTGTCACAACTCGTACCGAACCGCCTTCCCCGCGCCGCACACTCAGATCGCCTTGAGCGCCGTCGGGATCGCCAACCGCAGACACCGCCACGCCGGCGGCAACGCACCCACCAGCCCGAGCGCCACGCCCGCCCCAAGCCCCGCGAGCAGCACCGTCGAATCCACCCGCATCGCGAACGCGCCCGTCGAAAACTTCACGCCCACCCCGTCGATCGCCATGATCCCCGCGGCGCACGCGATCACCGCCCCCGCCGCCGTCGCGATGCACGACTCCTGCACGAGTGACCACACGATCGCCCCGCGCCGGAACCCGATCGACTGCAGCGTCCCCAGCTCCCGCACCCGCGAGTTGAACGCCGCGTACATCGTGTTCAGCCCGCCCAGCAACCCGCCAAGGCCGATCAGCCCCGCCGTCAGCCACGCCACCGCGCGGATCGGGCCGAAGAAGTCCGCCAACCGCCCGTAATACTCGCGCTCCGGGATCGTCGTCAGCTCCAAATCCGGCCGCGTCATCGCGAACGCTGCAAGATCCTCAAACCCCGTGTCCCCCTCCTCCAGCGTCGCCACCACGCACGATACCGTCTCGCGCTTCGTCAGCAGCATCAGGTCCGTCAGCGGCATCCACACCTCCGCATCCAGCACCGAGCCCGGCGCGGCGAACACGCCCACCACCCTCCACGCACGCCCGTCCACCGTCAGCGTCGAGCCCACGCCCGCCGCCGAAGTGCCCAGCCCGATCCCCACCCCCGCCATCCGCC